>JBDLIZ010000142.1:0-10546 GCA_039714615.1 Pseudomonadota bacterium
CGTCGGGCCTGTTCTTCCTCAGCCTTGCGTCGGGCCTGTTCTTCCTCAGCCTTGCGTCGGGCCTGTTGTTCGGTTTTTACCCTCGGCTCATCTTTAGCTTCTCCCTGCTCAGCAACCTTTTGCGTCTGCAGAACCTGCTCCTCTTGCTCCTTGCGCAGCTGCTCTTCTTGCTCCTTGCGCAGCTGCTCTTCTTGCTCCTTGCGCAGCTGCTCTTCTTGCTCCTTGCGCAGCTGCTCTTCTTGCTCTTTGCGCAGCTGTTCCTCTTGCTCCTTGCGCGCCTGCTCCTCTTCCTGGAGCATGGAACTGCGTTTAATATAGGTGCGCTTTTTGCGCACCTCCACATTAACGGTTTTAACAGCCCTGCCGTGGCTGGTGGATATCTTCAATTCACTAATACTTTTACGCTTAAGGGTAATCTTCCTACTCGCATCCCCATTACTGAACTTACCATGGGTCTGACTCAGGTGATCAAGCAATTGCATCTTTTCCTTGTCAGTAATTTTATCGTCGGCCTTACTTATGGGCAAACCGGCTTCTTCCAACTGTTCTAAGAGCCGGTTGACAGGTGTGCCGACTACATCGGCAAGCTGTTTTACGGTAACCTCCGTCATCTCTGAGTCACCTCCAGGGACATTTATTCACCTTTGGCCTCTTCTTCAAACCACGGTGCACGCGCAATCATAATCAGTTCAGCCGCTCGCTGCTCATCCATGCCCTTGATCTCAAGCAGATCGTCAACCGACTGTTCTGCTAGGTCCTCCATACTTAAGACACCCGCGCTGGCCAAATCATAAGCGAGCGCCTTGTCCATGCCTTCCATCTCCAGCAGATCCTCAGCCGGCTTAGCCTCACCAAGTGTTTCCTCTGCGGCGATAGCGAGTGTCAACAACGCGTCCCGCGCTCGCCTTCTTAGCTCCTCAACGATGTCTTCATCAAACTCATCTATCTCCATGAGTTCCTTGGGAGGTACATAGGCGACCTCCTCAACACTGGCAAATCCTTCCTGTACTAGGATAACCGCAACCTCTTCATCAACATCCAATTGTGCCATAAACATTTCTTGCAACTGGCTAGTCTCAGCTTCACTTTTTTCTTCCGCCTCGCTGAGGCTCATCACATTGAGTTCCCATTGAGTCAACTGACTTGCAAGTTGCACATTTTGCCCTCGATGGCCTATGGCTTGTGACAATCTCTCATCATCGACAGCGATATCCATCGCGTGACGGTCCTCATCTATGACAATAGACAATACATCGGCGGGAGACATCGCATTGATAACATACTGAGCCGGGTTTTCATCCCAGGTGATGATATCAATCCTCTCTCCAGCCATTTCATTGGATACCGATTGTACACGCGCCCCCCTCATACCTACACAGGCACCTACCGGATCGACCCGAGGATCGTTGGACTTTACTGAGATCTTGGCCCGTAATCCCGGATCTCTCGCTGCACCCATGATCTCTATGAGTCCCTGTCCCACCTCCGGCACCTCGATCTTGAACAGCTCGATTAGAAACTCACGAACCGTTCGCGACAAATACAGCTGTGGTCCCCGACCCTCTGCCCTGACCTCCTTAAGATAGGCACGAAGCCGGTCACCCGGCCGTACCGTTTCCCGTGAAATCATCTCCTCACGAGGAATGAACCCCTCCGCATTGCCGCCTAGATCGATATACACCCCGGAGCGCTCAGAACGCTTAACAATACCGGTAACCAACTCACCGATACGATGCTCATAGGCAGAAACGATTTTTTTTCGCTCCGCCTCGCGCACCTTCTGAACCATCACCTGCTTTGCCGATTGGGCCGCAATACGTCCGAAGGATACAGAATCGATAGGCTGTTCAATATAGTCGTCTATCTTGATATCTGGATAATCCCTGCGAGCATAGCTCTCGAGGATCTGGCGTTGTGTCGATTCGAATTCCGGGTCCTCGTCGCTGATCACATGCCAGCGTCGAAAAGTCTCGTAATCACCTGTGGTGCGATCAATCTTTACCCTCACGTCGATGTCATTGCCCCGTTTCTTCCGGGTAGCAGACGCCAGCGCGGCTTCAATAGCCTCGAATATAATCTCTTTTTCAACACCTTTTTCATTTGAAACCGAATCAACTACCAATAAGATCTCTTTATTCATAGCCCAGGCCTCCAAACGCACCAAACATCAAAATTCAGGGACCAGGCGTGCCCGGTCTACGGCCTCCAGCGGAAACGAGTAGCATGATTCACCCTGCTCGATGAGCACTTGCCCATCGTCAAGACCTTGCAATGTCCCGGTGATATTTCGCCGCCCATCTATTTGCCACTTCAGACGCACCGTAGCCTTTTTTCCGACAAAGCGACGAAAATGTGCCTCCTTGAATAAGGGTCGATCAAGTCCAGGTGAAGAAATTTCTAGTGTATAGGGCACCCGAACCGGGTCCTCCACATCGAGAACACCACTTAGCTGATGACTCACTAACTCACAATCGCGCAATGAAACGCCTTGCACTTTGTCAATATAGACCCTCAGATAAGCCTGATTTTTTCCTGATCGATAGCTCAAACCCCACAACTCAAAGCCCATCGCCGATACCACCGGCTCAATGATCTTCTCAAGACTGAGGGGGTCCTTTTGTATCACCGTTTTCAAGCACTCAATGACAAATAAAAAATGGGCACGAGGCCCATTCTCAACATCCAGCAATCTATAGGTCCTTGTCGTGCAATAGTTCGCAGCCTACCGTTACCGACTTATCCGAATTAAAAAAGCCCCATCAAGGGGCTTTTTTAATTCTTAGCGGCCATCTTATACCGCGAAAAACACATCTCACCCGAACATAACCCGACTGCATACTAGGTAATGGCCTATTATACAAAAGATTCCGAGTCGATATCAACACACCCTGCGCACCTTGTCATAATTTATCATAAGGTGGTAGGTGTATTGTATAATGTGAACTGCGAAAAGCAGCAAACGACTAAGGCCGTTCGGCCAGGTTTAACGTTTCGCGCTTACTATAGTCGCTAGGGACCTCGCAAAGGCAGCTCTACTCACCGATGCTTGACGGGGCAACCGGTAGGGGACTCGCGTGAGATGTGGTTCATTGTCAGCGACGAGCCCATCGGGACGAAGACCTTTGAGGAGTATCGCCTGCGCTTTGATATCGAAGAAAACTTTCTGGGTGATAAATCCAATGGCTTTCAACTCGAGTCCTCCCAGATCCGTGATCCAGCAGCGCTCACCCGGCTGTATTTAGTGCTGGCCGTAGCGACACTAGACATGTATAACATGCCAGCGTCCCAATCCAGCAAACATTCATGAAATGCGCTTTTGTAAACTGATACCCTCGGCACCTATAACTCAGTTTAAAGTGAGTTTCCGGATAATTGAGAAAGCCTTTTTCATAACAACATCGTGAAAAAACATCCTCAATGCACCCCGGTTACTTGTAGGGATACCGGGAGAACCCCGATCTGGAATCGTTGATTTCCCACTGAGATAGCCACCATAGTCTCCTTCATCTGGTAATTCAAAAAAACGGACGTTTTCGAAGCAAGCACGAACATCGGATACCATAGCGCCTACTGCTACACGCTTTACTTGCCCATTGGTTTCAATGTAGAGAATATTTTTCCCGGGCCCAAGGTAGGGGCGTGTAGCATGACCGGGGAAAAACTCCCCCAAAAAATCGAAATATATACGAAAAATGTTCTTTTCTAAATAATGTTTATCCGCGATATCAAATTCAAATATCATAAGAAATTTTCTAGGAAATTTAGACCCATCTATAGGATTCCAAATGATTTTGTTATGCTGCGTCTCAAATTCCTGAAAAACACCGTCATTACTTACAACAAGTTTTTTATTACAATTAATTAACAATACTTCTTCATCATCTAGAGGGAACCGGTCTTTCGGCTCAACGAGAAAATAATGCTCCGGTAAATTGACATACCCGCGCCCATCACCGGTTATCATTGCAACCGCTCTACTCAAGTCTTCCTGTGCCAATGGAGTCTCAGTAAATTCAGCTAAGTGCTTCACCAACATTTCTTTAGATTGGACCGCACGCTCGTAATTCACTATTAGCAAAGGAGAATCCGTTTTATTCATAAAATCAAAAATTTTATTATAATAGGTCATCGTATGTCCTATGGGGGAAATATACTCTAGACTGGATCCTCTTTGCTCCCAGCTGTCAGCTATCGCTGCAATATTGCGATACACGATGACATAGTAGGGATTCCTAAGTTCTTGTTCATAAAAATCTAATATGAGGGTTGATTTTGGGGTTTTGAAACCCCACACATCCAATTCACTGTTCCTCTGCGCAATCAGTACCTTTAATCTATCTTTATCATCTCTAAGAAAACGAGGATCTTCATGATTGAGGCCCGCGCGTTCCCCCATATTTATATGAATCGCACGTAACACCGCAGCAATCATCGATGTCCCCCCTCGTTCCACTCCGACAACAACAATAGTTCGTTTTTTCACTCCAGTGGGAGGATTAACAACCAAGCATGATTTCTTAGTAGTTGTGGCGAGAGTAGGTTTTATGACGATCTCCGAACCTGATATTTTACTACCTGAAACCATAAAATTAGTGTGATTCACGTTAAACTGACATTCCAATATCTTGGTGACTATTCTCCTAGTCGCTCTTTTTCCCCTCAACCCTATTCATGTAATAGTCCGCAACCTGCTTCACCCCTTCCTCGAAGGAGACCTTGGGTTGCCAACCCAAATATGTTGTGGCACGAGAAATATCCAGCACGGAAACCGGTACATCATAGGCACGTTCTGATGAGTATTGTACCTCTACAACGGTCTCTAGCACGTGCTCAATAGTTGCTAACACCTGTTTGAGACTGCGCCCTTCCCCTGACCCAACATTGAATATTCTATATTTACCTTTGTAGTGCATAGCTTTGAGCATGGCGGCAACCACATCATTCGCAAAGATATAATCCCGCACGACTACTCCATCCCCCCAGACATCTATCGGCCTACCACTTAACGCCTTGCCAAGAAACACGCCGACAACGCCTTGATCACCATCCATAGCCTGATAAACACCGTAGGGATTTGAAACCCTTAGAACGCAATATTCAAGTCCATGAATAAAATGGTATAGATACAGATACTTCTCGATTGATAATTTACTTATCCCATAGGCGCATAGGGGATCAGTAGGGGCCGTCTCAGGAATTGGAATAGATTTAGGTATCCCATAGACAGTACCTCCTGAGGAAACAAATACAATCTTTCGTATCCCAACCTGCTGAGCCAATTCCAATAACTTCAATGAGCCAAGCACATTAGCCTTACAATCCGCCATAGGATCACGATTAGAGGTGGCGGGTATAGTAGTCGATATTAGATGGTAAACAGCATCACAACCAATTAATGCCTGAAGCAATTGATCCTCATTAAAAAAGTTCCCTTCAAACCAATCAAGACCATCAATATCGATCTCTGCTCTCGGCGGTCGACAATCAAATGCACGAAACGTCTCACCATTCTTATGTAAGGTCTTACATAAGGTAGTACCAATAAATCCATTAGCACCAAGAACGAGGCTACGTTGAGGACGCATGCCGTAATTGGCCTAAGTATTTAACAAGGCGGGAAATCTCGCTATCCCAACTCGTTGACCGGGCAAAATTTAGACCTGCCTCACGCAAACTCTGCAACCGGTTATTATCTTCTAGAAGGCTAATGATGGCTTCGGATAAATCCTTAACATTGGGTTTGACCAGTACGGTATTGGAATCGTTTAACAACCATTCAACGTTTGCGCCACTATTACTCACCACTGGACAGCCTGAGGCCATTAGTTCCAACGGCAATAAAGACACATTGGTCAAAGACAACACTAGGGCTAAATCGCATTGGCTATATAAATCTGCCAAATCTTTAAGGGGGACGATACCGGCGTCTACATGAGGAAAGTTAACCTCATATCCTGAAATATCCCAGCCCGCAAAGATCACCTCAAGATTTGGTACCTTTCGCATGACTTCGTTTAAAACTAGCATGCCCAGTTCAAATCCTCTGCGAGGTGTTACAGGACGGGCGTAAAAGAACAGATGCCGAGTGGCGCTTTCTTTTTTTTGTTTCGGTTCGTATAGATCTCTATCATAAGAAAATCCATACGGATAAGTATGCATGCCGTACTTAGAACTTAAGGTATCCGCTAACCATTGCCCCGCCGTAATACCATGAAAACCAAAGTTATAGGTTTGCTCAGCAAAAACACTTTCACTACTATTGGCATAAAAGTAGGATTCAAAGTCCTGAACGAAATAGAATTTCATCTGCGTAGCCTGAAAATCTCGCACCAGATATGCAGTCTGCCAGCTAGTCGCCACAGTCGCCCATGCTGCAGGTATCGATTCTCTACCTATAGACACCTCAGCCTCGATGGGGAAGAACTGTGTGCGAATACATTTGCGTGCTGCTGCAGCACTACTAAACTGACATGGCCCGTCAATGACCACGTGACAGCTAAATCCTTGTTTTTCCAGCCCATGGACCAACCTAAAAATATTGAGATGCCCTCCAGAACCCACGCCGAAGTCTGGAATCACCCAATTAATCGTAGCTTGGCCTTCAGTATTTGCCGCGTTCATTCCAAACGGCTTTGATACAACAAATCCATAATAATCAATAATATCCGCTTTAGATAATTCGATTTGATCACGATTATTCGTGAAAGATAACAACCGCTTTACCGCGTACCCCACAGCAGGAAACAACCCCAGCTTTCTTTTCAGCCTCGTAAAGGCCTGCCACTTCTCATACACTCTCAAACTCATCAAGACTGAGTTCCAATTCTACGCAAAGACTGGTCCCTAGATATGTACTGAACCATCCAGAGAGGTAAACGATCTGCTCGCTGCCCAAAATAAAAACCAATCTGACGAAAGGTATTGCGTAACGGACTCCGCACAACCCACCTGAGCTGCTTTGCCCCTCTCCCTTTCCCCACAGCGTACTTTATGTCGTTCACCGTTGTTCGCAATGATTCGCCTAACATGCGTATCACACTGGGACAGAGAGTATATCCGAATATTTGATACAAGGCATACGACTCATCGAAGCTTCGTCTGCCTTGCTCCCAAAACCCGAAGTCGTGAGAATGATAAACTGCACCTTTGTGCGCATAGGCCTTCGCATAGCCAGCCTTAATTATCCTGTTTGCCCACATTTGATCCTCGGCGAAGTTTACATCAGGAAAGGGGAACTTCTCCCAGACTTTACGACGCAAGCACGAATTACTATTGGAAAAGAAGTGTAGAAATTGCCGATAACCTTGGTCGCGTTCATAGCGTTGCGTATCAGTAAGGCACACCGGCCCCGAGGTTTGCGAAAACCCTTCGAAATGGATATCTAAATCTCTAGTGATAAATGGACTCGAACCTGGATAGGCCTTCTGCCGACCGAAAGCCCCTGCCACATTATCCGATTGATTATTTGCTTGCACTATTTCATTTAACCAATGATCATCTGCGGGCATAGCATCCTGGGTTATAAATACTACAAACTCTCCTTCGGTCATTGATACCCCAAGATTTCGGGTCTTGCCATGACCGAACTCTTGTGGAGGAATACGGTGCACCTGGACATCAGAGAACTGTTCACAATACTCCACGGTCCCATCAGTAGATCCGGAATCAATCACCAATATTTCATAAGGCCATGGTGTTTTCTGAGTAAGAACGGCTTTGAGTACATCCTTAAACAGAAAACCACCATTTTTTGTAGGAATAATTACTGAGGTTTTCACCTTATTGCCCTTTTTTCAAAACTCTATGAAACAGTGTGTGACCAAAGCGCTTAACTAAACGAAGCGGAGAATTCATGATGGATTCAAACTGTTTTCTGTGATTAGTAATCATTGCGTCTTGGTGTTCGATCTGCTCCTTATATTGGGCGACTAGTTCATCTCGATATTGTATTTGTAGCCTCGCATTATTTTTTTCTTGTTCTAACTGTTGCTTGAGTTCAGCGACAAGCCTATCACGATATTTAATCTGTGCTTGGGCGTTCTCCTGCTCGTCCTTTAGCCTACTTTGAGTAACTTCAAGTTTCCACTCATATTCCTGGCTGGCAGAATCCGATAGCTCATCAACCATATTACAAGCCTTATCAAAACAGTTGGAAACGCCATTCAAAACATTTACAAGCTCAGACTCATCGCCTTCCGCTGCTCGCTTTAATGCCTTAAAAGACTCTGCCATCCAGATAGAAACTCCTGAATCCGTTGTGAGTTCAATTTCAGCACTTCGATGATGGCGATAACCCGGTGAAATGAATTCATCGAGTTGGTGCATAACAGCCGAGTAAGGCACTGGCCAATCGAACTGAAGGTCTTTGGCAATCTTTTCAGCAGTCTTTTTCCAATCCTTAAGCAGCCCCTCATAGGTCACAAAACTCCGTTTGCAGCAACGGCTAAATCTTTCTGCATCTAAAACGTGCCGTAACCATATTAATAATCCTTTACCTACAGGTATACCATCTCGCATTTTGAGAGAAGCAGCAACTTCTAGGGGGTTACGAAGCGGTAGAATAAAGCTAGGTTCTGCTCCAAACTCCATTAAAACATCACGCCAAAAAGGAACTAATCGACAAACCCGGGGATCCTTGATGACAAATGTCTGCGTATCGCTGAAATCTTTTTTTAGTAGTTCAACTATCTTTTTCTTATACTGATCTGCCTCTGTAGCCTTATACCATTGTTCAGGGAAAGCATGAAAATCACTCCATACCGTACCCGCGTTCTTAAGCAGCTCCTCATGAATCGCTAGTAAATGTAGGGATTCCCAAAAACCACGCTCATTATTGTCATTAATGGGTGGCAGCAAAACCTTGGGCAATTGAACTCCAAGTTGACCGATCATGTAGGTCAAGGCCGACGTCCCAGACCGATGCATGCCTAATACTATTAGCGCCCGTTTCATTACCTGTTTTTTAGCTCATGCTAATGTACTAAATTTTCTGAGACTTGCTAAAATGTTCCTGATAAACGTTAATAATCTTCTTCCCCTCCCCTTCAGCACGCACGGTATGATTTTCTATCCACACGACTCGATCACAAAATTTACGAATGACATTCAATTGATGAGAAACCAACACAATGGTCTTATTCGACTGAATTAGATCTCGCATTGCCGCTGAGGATTTGATCCTGAATTCACCGTCACCTACGCCAAGAACCTCATCTATGAGCAACACATCCGGATTCGCTGCTAAGGCAACGGAAAATCCTAGCCTGGCCCTCATCCCAGTAGAATAGGTCCGCAATGGTTGGTCCATGAATTCTCCCAATTCCGCAAACTCGCTTATATGATCAAACCGCTGATCGATCTCCTGCCGACGCAGGCCCATCATCAACCCGCTTAGATACACATTTTCCTTTCCTGTCAAATTTGGAGCAAATCCGAGTTGCAGCGAAAGCAATGCTGCACGATAACCGTTATTGATCACCTCTCCACGATCGGGAGCCACAATGCCGGCAAGCAATTTGAGCACAGAAGTCTTACCCGCCCCATTGCGGCCAATGATACCCAGGGTCTCTCCTTGGTAGAGGTCAAATGACACATCTTTGACCGCCCAAAAACGCCGCCTCTTTAGTAGCCCCAAATGCTGAATATAAGATATTCCAACACGGCGCAGACTTATGACTGGATCAGCATTTCTACAAGGATTGATCATTAGCTTATCAGCTTAGGATATATTCGATCGCACTGATTGAGCAAACGCCAAGACCCCCATATTACAAATGCCGATACAAGTGAAATCCAGCCAAGAGCCGACCAATCTGGCCAGTTAGAAAACAATAGAATGTCACGGTAGGCTTCGACCAAATTTGCCATGGGGTTTAAATAAAAATATGGCTGATAGGCCTGCGGTATGTTGCTGCCAGGAAAAAAAATACCCGACAGAAACATCATCATGACCAAACCATTGCCGATTAACTGCGCCAGATCGGGTAGAAACGGAACTAGCGCAGCCAGAAAATAGACGCATGCAGCAATAAGCAGCAATTGCACGAATATCAGCACCGGGAGACCTAAGTAAGTAATTCCTATACCCAGGCCATAAAATTGTAGAAATATCAGCAAAAAGCTAAGAACAATAAAGAATTTTACTGTATTTTGCAGAATAGTGATGGTTGGAAACAGGATCTTGGGAAGATACACTTGACGCATCAGCCCGACGTTTGCCCGGATGGCATTAGCGCCTGTTCGTACGGTACTGTCGAACCACTTCCACACGGTAAGCCCACAAAGCAGAAAAGGGATGAAATCCCCATCTCCTCCACGCTTAAAAAGTAAGCCGAAAACGATGTAGAATACCGCCATGTACAGAACCGGCTCGACTATCCACCAAAGAAAACTCAAGTAGGTCTGTGAAGCTTCTGCTTTAAGATCGGCGTAGGTTTTGTAAAACAAAAGCTCTAAATGACGCGTAATCCGCATAGAGTTGTAAAGTCCTTCATTAAAATTGCCTATGACACATAACAAACACGCTTAGCGTGTCGATAACTTATTG
>JBDLIZ010000143.1:0-10532 GCA_039714615.1 Pseudomonadota bacterium
CGGCGAGCTGCTCACGATAGAGGCCGCAGTAGTACCCGGCAAAGGCAAGTTTACTCAAACGGGGAAGTTGGGCGATGTCATGCAGGAGTCAATACAGGCCGCAATGACGGTGGTCAGAAGTCGAGCGGAAGTACTTGGCATTCCAGGAGAGTTTTACGAGAACAACGACATTCATGTCCATGTTCCAGAAGGGGCCACACCCAAGGACGGTCCGAGTGCCGGTATTGGTATGTGCACCGCCTTAGTATCGGCGCTCACCGGCGTTCCCGTGAGGGCGGATGTTGCCATGACGGGAGAAATCACCCTAAGGGGAGAGGTGCTTCCTATCGGCGGGCTCAAAGAAAAGTTGTTGGCAGCTCACCGTGGTGGCATTTCGATCGTTCTCATTCCCGAAGAGAACGAAAAGGATCTCGTGGAAATACCAAAGAACATCAAGCAAAAACTCGAGATTCGTCCGGTGCGCTGGATCGATGAGGTGTTAGAAATCGCCTTGCATGATATGCCTGAAGCGCTTGCCTCCGATCAGGGCGAGCCGGTGCAACAGAAAAAAACAGAAATTAAAGAAAGCAAACGAGGCCGCCTCAGGCATCATTAATATCCTGCTACCTAGACTCTTCAAGTGATTGTGTTTGAAGAGTGTGACATATTGATTCTTTGAGTAAATTTTAAGCTGAATGGAATCCTTAGGGACTAACATTAATGAATAAATCAGAACTCACCGAGGTCGTTGCAAGTTCGGCAGATCTTTCCAAGGCTGGTGCCTCACGCGCAGTTGATGCCGTTCTAGACGCCATTACCGGCGCCTTGAAAAGTGGGGAGCAGGTCTCCATTGCCGGGTTTGGTATCTTTTCAACAAAACAGCGTAAAGCACGCACTGGCCGAAATCCGCGGACCGGTGAAACCATTCAGATAAAAGCGAGCAATGTACCGAGTTTTAAGGCTGGTAAAGCACTAAAGGATGCCGTAAACTAACCGGCCGTTGCTCAGCGGAGGTTTTCCTCCCGGGTGCTTAGCTCAGCTGGTAGAGCGTCGCCCTTACAAGGCGAAAGTCGGGGGTTCGACTCCCTCAGCACCCACCATGGGCCGAAGGAGTGGTAGTTCAGTTGGTTAGAATACCGGCCTGTCACGCCGGGGGTCGCGGGTTCGAGTCCCGTCCACTCCGCCACTATTACGAGTCGAAGGGGTGTCGATGACGCCCCCTTTTTGTCTTACCTAGATCCTGCCAGGATCTAGGTTTTATGTAACAGCATTTCTTAGAGATCCTCAGAAACTTCCCATGCTGCAAACCATTCGTGATCGCGCCAGTGGTTGGATTGCCTACATCATCATCTTACTGATTTCTATCCCATTCGCTCTCTGGGGTATACAGGAATATCTAGGAGGTAGTGATCCTCGGCTGGCCGCCGAAGTCAATGGGCAAGAGATCCCCGTGCAATCGTTCAATCGAGAGTTTCAGCAACAGAAACGTTATCTGCAGCAGATGATTGGGGGACAGCTTCCGCCTCAATACAGCGATGTGGTGTTAAGAGAAAATGCCTTGCAAAGGGTGGTGCGTAACGAATTGTTGAGACAGGAACTTGATGACGCGGGATATCATGTCGCTGACAAGGTATTGTTCGAACAACTCAGTTCTATTCCCAGTTTTAGCAATAATGGCGTATTCGATAAGGGGCGTTATGAGCTCGTTTTGCAATCGCAAAGGCGAACAACGGTAGAATTTGAACGGGATCTGCGTCAGCAGATTCGAGTATCGCAGTTCATCGACGGCATTAGTAATTCTGCCTTTCTTCCAAACTCTTCAGTCAATGATTATCTGCGTCTGAAACATCAGCAGCGGGATGTGGCGTATTTCGTAATTACGGCGGATAAGGAGCGGGCAAGTGCGGAACTCGAAGATGATGATATCCAATCTTATTTTGACTCTCATAAAGAACGTTATAAGACGCCCGAGCGGGTGAAACTCTCCTATCTGGAATTGAAGGAGCAGGAACTTGTTGAGAGTATGGAGGTGGAAGAGGATATTTTACGGCAGCTTTACGAGGAACAGGCCGATCAATACACCAACCCCGAACAAAGGCGTGCTAGGCATATCCTGTTAAAAGTGCCTACGCTAAATAACGATAAAGCAGACCTTAAGAAGTTGGATGAGACACGACAACGCGCCGAGAAGCTGGTGGCGAGTTTACGTAAGAAGGGGGACTTTGTCGCTTTGGCAAAAGAATTCTCCGATGATGCCCTTTCGGCCTCATCCGGGGGGGATTTAGGTTTTATTGTTCGGGGGGACATGGAGCCGAGCACAGAAAAAGTGCTTTTTAATCTGGGTATAGATCAGATCAGCGATCCGATTAAAACCGATAAAGGTTTTCAGATTTTACAGCTCTTGGAGATCACCGCAGAAGAACGAAGGGATTTTGATGAGGTGCGTGATCAGATAGCCTTGGATTACCAACAGCGTAGCGCAGAATCTCAATTTCTTGAATTGGCAGAACAGTTACTCACCTTGAGTTATGAACAACCTGATAGCCTTGCGCCTGCTGCCGAGGCATTGGCTTTGAACATTAAAGATACCGACTGGATAACGAAGATTAAAGGGGAAGGACTGGGCAGTCATGCCAAGATAAGGGAGGCGGCATTTTTAGAAGAGGTCTTAAGACAAGGGCGAAACAGCGAATTAGTGGAGCTTGTCGATGGGCATGTAGTCGTTTTTCGAGTCAACGAGCATGAGGTTGCGAAACTCAAGGCCTTGGATGAGGTTAGGGAAGAGATTAGATTGACCCTGGTAGCCGACAAGGCTCGTGATCAAGCCGCCTCGCAGGGTGCTCAGGCTATCGCCGAACTGAGAGCTGAGGCTGATGCCGTTGCCGTGGCGCAGAAATTTGGTAATCAGCTACAGGAATTTGGATGGGTCAAGCGGGATGATAGGAAGGTTCCTAACGCCATACTGAACAAGGCCTTCGTCCTTGAAAAGCCACAGGCCAGTGCGCCTACAGTTGGAGGCGTCCAATTAGCTAATGGGGATTATGGCGTAATCGTCGTTAAAGCCGTACAGGAAAATGAGCCAATGGAGAAGGACGCGAAAGCGGTAGTGATGCAGCAAACCCAGGACTATGGTGACCGTGAACTCGAGGCTACTTTCAAGGCTATGGAGGCTGGTGCCGATGTTCGCATCATGAGAGAGAATATCGATAGACCCTGAAATGGAATAACGAAATGCGGGATGACCGCTGCTTTTGAATCAGAGCTTCCAGCAGATGATAGGGTATCCCTGGCTGGATCAACCCTTCCCTCGAGCGGTTTATAAATAGGTTTGGAAAATCGAGATACCAAGCATAAACCCCCCTACAAAAGAGATACTTAGTAAAATACGCAGAAGCTCAGAAGTTATCTTGGTGTTCATTGCTCACCTATGTTCTTGTCAGAATTGCGTACCCAGCAGATTATTTTCCAGATACGCAGCTTGTCGCCTTCGTTCCATGGTGGTAAAAATCTTTGCACTGCAGTACATTCACGCATGTACATCCTTGTTTATTATGTGCTTATCCATGGGTGGCTATATGTATTAGATTGATACGCGATAGATTTGAAATGCGTGAATTAACACTTAAATCGCTCCAGGATGGGAGGGAGTATAGTTATATTGCTTAAATATTACAATATTATTACAGGATATTTGCGAGGGGGTATCTAATAAAAGATAGTTTACCTTGCTATTTAAGCGGTCTTCAGCGCCATCTAAGGTCTAAAATTGTTGAGTCCCACAAAACTTCCTCCGTTTCTGTGGGTGAGCAGACGCATTAAGGTGGCAAATCGGATACCGGTAATTTGTCGGTTGGATTGTTGGGCAAATTGTACCGGAAAGCCTACGGCATGAATGCGTACCATGCGTTTTCCGTTTTGGTCTTGTTTGTTGATCTGCTCTATGGTATCGATTACTGTCGCGATGGAACCGCCGGTATACTCATCGCCAAAGACATAGATACTGATCTTTTTGCCGGGTGTGTAAAAGCTGCGTATGGCCTCGGTGATGCCTTCTACTGGACTGCTGTTACTAAAGGGATTCCAGCTGCTCAGTCGTTTGATGATGGCCTTGCGCCGGGCGGGAGTGTCGGGAATCCATTGGCCACGATAACGCTGAAACATATAACTCCCCATGTCATTCATGACCTGAATTCCTTTGAGCTTGGGGTATATCTGCAAGGTCTGCGAGATTTTTTCCATCACCATATTCCAGGCGTAGTTGTACATACTGCCCGAGGTGTCGATCACAAAAATAACATATTCGCTGTCAACAGGTATCCCGCCGACCGTATCGTTTGTTCTGCGAAAATCGGCGCCCAGTAACCGTTTCATTTCCTCGCTGAGTTGCTGTTTTGCCGAGGCCAGTCTGGCGGTAAGGATATTGGCGATATCAGAGCGTTGTATCGATGCCGCATATTTCCCTTGAATTTCGGATAGATCTCCCTGCAGACGGGCGATTTTATCGCGTTCTTGAGAAAGCTGTTGTTGTTTGGATATCCGGGTTCTATTCAAAAGCCGTGCCTCACCACGAAGCTTGAACAATTCGGCCTCCAGCGAGGCGATACGTCCGCGCAATTCATTGGTGGAAAGTTCTAAAATCAAGGGTTCGGCTACCTTTGTCAGGACCAGCAGCAATACGATGGCACCGAATCCACAGCTGATCACATCCAGAAAGGAAAGGCCCATCACCGAGATGTCTCGACGTTTTTTCATGATCCATTCCCGCCTGTTATGGCCAGTCCATGGAGGGGCTAAGAAATGCGCCCTGGGTGATGATCGCCAGTCGCCAGTAGGCGCTGGCAGCCTGAGGGTCTCCTTCCAATGGAAAGAGGATGGTGTTTACTGGCGTGCGGGGAGAAAGTTTCTCAATGGCCTGATTGAAAAGCCGTAAGCGTTGCTGCGCCGAGACCGTGCCTTTCACAGGCACTGATTTCCCCTGGGTGGGTAGACCGTCGGTCAGGAGATAGACGTTGTCTGGAGAGGGTTTGAGGCGGCCGAGAACGGCAAGGGCGTGATATAGGCTGGTTCCTCCCTGGGGTATGATATGGCGAAGTCTGGCTACCGCCTGATTCAGCTTGTCTGCGGATGCCTTGAGCCATTCGCCCTCGGTGTCTTCGAGGATGGGGGTGGCCTTGCGATTGAAACTGTAGATCTGGAAATGACTGGTGATTGGAATCTGGGCGGTCAACCAGTCCACCGTGCGGATCGCCCGTTGCCATTTCGGGGCCGTGATTTTCTGTGCATCCGGCAGATTTCGCCGGCGAATGATGTTGACGATGCGCTCATCCAACATGCTGGCAGAAGTGTCGACCAGGATTAGCACGCGTTTCCCGCCCACTTTTAATCCGGTCAGGTATTGACGGTCCCCTTGACCAAGGAATGTACGGGTCGCCTCTCCTTGCTGCTGCACCCCGATACGGCTGCCGGCGAGCCTTTTCAGCTCCTGTTCGGTGGATTTGACATCGGCCTTGAGCGCGTTGAGGTGTTTCTGCCGGGCGATGGTGTGTTGTTGGTATTCGGCCAGCTCAATCTGGTGGCGTTCTATGGTGTTGATGATTTGGCTGGAAAGACCCTGGGCAACAACCAACTCTTGTTCGGTTTTTTTTAGACTATTACGTAATACAACCAGGTTTTGTTGCCCTTGCTGTTGTTCTTGTTCGAGGCGGTTCACTTCGGATTGCAGTTGTTCGTTGGCCTTGGTCGAGCGCAGCTCGGCGGTCTGGGCGATGATCATGAAAAGTAGCACTACGGCGCCCAGGCCGCAGGCCATGACATCGAGAAAAGACAGGCTAAATACGCTAAGTTGGCGACGACTCATGGCTGTCCATGATCCTGATGCACATGAGTTCTTGCCCAGGGGTACCGATACGGATTCGGTCACCGGTCCTCAATTCGCTACGACCATCGATCTTGTCATTGTTCAGGAAGGTTCCCCAAGTACTGTGATCCTCCAGCCATACGCGTTCCTTTTTAAAGTAAATGGAGCAATGTTGGCGTGAAATTCCATTCAAAGCTCCACTGAGCTTACAGCCGCGGTTCCTTTTCGAGATATTCGTTCCCAGGACCAAGGGACATTCGTTGATCGGATAGGCCCTTGATCCGTACAAAATATGGGATGGGCTGTTTGGCGGTGGGGGTGAATCGGTTTTTGGCGGCGCTGTAGGGGTATAGGGAAGCTGGGTTACGAAATGCGGGGCTGGATCGGCTGTACAGATGTGGGATCGATGTTTCAGTGCCCCCAGAGCCGCGGCCTGGTGCGGGAGCTGTATTATCTGGATGGGTTCCAAGGCCTCCATGCTGCTGCAAAAGCCGGGCAAGTCCCGCAAACGATGCGAGAGCAGCAAGATCAGAGGTTCGTTTGAGTCTGTATTGCTGCGGACAAATTGTACTATCTGTCGGTAGATACCTGCGGTGGCGTTTTCTATGTCATCCTTGTTCAAGGTAATGCTATAGGATCTCGATCCGGTACCCATCTCGACAACAATGTTTTCTTGTTTCCGCAAACGGGCCAGCCAATGGGGTATTTGGTCATAAAGCTGTTGCTCGGTCTGTGCCAGATGCATGGGGTCAAAGCGGGTTTTACGCACCAAGCTGTCTGCGATCGTATTAGCCCAGAGTTCGTTGAGTTGCAGCAGTCCCGTTTTGTCCAGTCGACTGACCTTAGTGCGTTTGAGTTCATTATCTACAGCCAGTTGCGTGAGCACTATGGCGTTGAGCTGCATGTCCAGATGATAGAGTCTGTTACCGCCTACACAGCTGTCGCTGCAGGCGGCAACCGCGCTATCTACCAGGCCCGTGATCGGCATTGAGCAGGCGCGGGTGAGTCCCAGCAACAGGGCCAGCTGCTGCTTATTAAACGATCCCGGCAGGATGAGAATGAGCTCATGGGTATCGGATTTTATTTTCTCCCATATCTGGGTGAGGTGGGCATAGGCGATATCGGTGTGATGGAGCCGCTGTCCTTGGGATTTCGAGGTGGGGTCCGCACTTAGCTGATCCCAGAACTGGGTCAGGGTATGTCTTGGATTGAGTCGGGATCTAAGCCGGGCTTCATCTCCTAGCACTAACGGCCCCTCACCCTTCACTAAGGCATAACCGGGGCTTTCCAGCAGGACTTGAGTGCCGTCATGTACGGTGATACCGGCGTTATTGAGTTCTAATGTCCTGGTAGTCCCGGCTGATATCATCGGGTTTGCAGATGACGGATCAGGCGTTGATCACAGTAGTTTTTGGTGTCTAGCACCAGTCGTTCCTGGGCCATTTGTAGCTGATGAAGTACAAACATGAGCACCATGCTGAGCAGCAAGGCGATAAAGGTTGAGTTGAATGCTACCCCCAGATTTTCCGTGACCGCAGCGATGTCTCCCTCTATCGCCTTGTGCGCCTGTCCCAAGGCCTGCCCGATCCCGCGTACCGTGCCTATGAATCCAATGGAAGGGATGGCCCAGGCGATATAGCGCACCATGGACAATTCTGAGTCCAGCCGCTCGTTTTCCGTCTCGCAGACGGTACGGACCGCGGTGGAGACATCCTGGATATTCCGGGTAGCCCCGAAACGGTGCAAGGCGGTGAGTAAGGTGCGCGGTAGTAGCAGATCTTGAGCCGCCAACGGTAAGGCCTGAATGGGCCTGGAGTATTCACGGCTGTCCTGCGGAAGAATGCTCATACCCTCGGTGATGGGTATGAGTTCCCGGTCCAACAAGCCCTGCTCACGAACCACACCCACGGCCTTATAGACCATGATGGCCAAGGCCCAAATCAACAGGATGAAGCAGGTCTCTTGTTCGTAGTCGCGTATCAGAACATAGACCGAGCGTTCAGGCACATAGTTTTGGTCGGCATTCATCAGTGCCGATTGCTCGGCCAGGATCGTGTTCGCGCTCGGCCGGATGAGCGTGATATAGATGGCGTGCACGATGATAAAGGCGATGATCAGGGCAAAGACCTGATAGATAAACTCGACGGGAAGATGTTTTTTCATTGCACTGTTCTGTAAAACGCGGATTTAGATGTCGGCAGGAAACGAGACGGCACTGTCGGCGGGTACCTTTTCCCGGGGAACAAATCTCTTCGTCTTGTCTTTAATACTGCTTGGTGTAGATGATCCCGTCCCTGGTGATTTCGAGCCTTGGAGCGTCTCCTGGTCTTGGGTGTTCGTATTCGAAGGATTGTTGGAGATCTCGGTGGTCGTGCTTGCCAGACCCTGGACCTGCGCCGTGAGTACGTAGAGCAATAAACTCAGGCAGAGCTGCTTAGACATGGCCGTCAATCCGCGTAACGGGCGATTCTGAAGCCCACATCTGGGCGGCCCTTATCTGCGTAATCACGATGGCTTAGACGCAATTCACTAATGCTCGCGTGCATCCAGCTGGATCCACGGATGACATGAAATCGGCCTTCGGTGGGCCCCGTTGGATCAATGACGGGTCGGGACCTTTGTTCCGGGCCGAATGAGTAATAATCGTGCACCCATTCTGCCACATTCCCACCCAGGTCGAACAGGCCCAACGAATTTGCCGGATAAGAGCCCACGGGGGCGGTTACAGGGTGGCTGTCATCGTAGTCTTCTAGGGTAACCGTCAGCAATCGACCGGCATTTATATCGGCATAATTTCCAGCTCTACTGGGGGGCGGCATTGTCTCACCCCAGGGGTATCTCAAGCCTTTGGAGCCACCCATAAACCGGGATGCCCAAGTCCATTCCGCCTCGGTGGGTAAGCGGTAGCCCTTGGGGATAGGTTGGATAACAACCCATTGGCCATTTTTTTCGGCATACACGGGCGGCAGGGATTCATTTTGGCTTAACCAGTTGCAGTAGCGTGCAGCCTGTTCCCAGCTCAGGCGCACCACGGGTTGTTCATCGATGTCCAGACTGAGATTTTTGACAAATCCTGAATGATAGCTTGAATCAAAGCGGCGGAACTGTGCATTGGTAATTTCTTTGACGCCAAGATAAAAGGGTCTCGTCAACCGTACGGGATATCTGACCTCGTTCGATCGTCGGCCCTGTTCACGCCTGGAGGAGCCCATGGTAAAGCTCCCTGGCTTGATAAGGCGCAGCGCCTGACCGGTTGCCGTCGTGATTCGTTCTGCTCTGGTCCTGACCTTGAGCTGGGCCAGGGTTTCGAGTTTCACGGACAGCCGTTGATTCAATCCCGGTCGGGGGGTGACGGTCAGTGTCTTAGCGGCGTAGCCCCGTTTCCTGATCTCCAGCCGATGAGGTATCGCGCTTAGCCGCAGGCCCTGGGTGATATCGGTATAAGCGGTGCCATCGACATAGATCTGGGCATCGTTTGGGTCCACGCTTAGCTTTATGGTTCCCATGGTCGCCTTTAGTCTGACGGTATGTCTTTGCTCTTGGTCGGCCTCGACCATGATCTGGCGGACCACGGATTGATGACCGACCCGAGACAGGGCAATGCGATATTTCCTATCCGGTGCAAGGGACAGCTTCAAGGGTGTTTGGCCGCGGTAATTCCCCTCGACAGTAACGTTGGCCCCTGTTGGAATGCTCTCAAGCACAATCCGGCCATCGGCCCTTTCCAAGCGTACCTCGGGTAAGACCTGGGCCTGATTCGCTACCACCGAGAGGTGTTGGCGCCGGAGTTTATAGCCGGCAAGTGCAATCTGGATTTCGTATTCGCCCTGGAGTAATTTGCTACTCAGGGGGGTTTTACCAAGTTCTTGTCCGTTTACCTGAACAGCTGCTCCTGAGGGGAGTGAATTGAAACTGATCTCTGCCCAGGCCGGGCTTAGTTCGATCTCCAGATTCTGTCGAATGTCCTTGCCTTCAATATTGATCCTAGTGTCGTAATCGAGATATCGTTCGGCCCTTACCACGAGGTCGTGAGTTCCGGCCGACAGTCTCAGATCGTGCAGTGGTGTATTTCCCGTCTGGTTTCCATCTATCGTTAATTGCGCCGTTTCGATGGGGCGCGTGATTACCGTCAGCCGTCCTGGTAATTCTTCAAGGGAGAAGGAAAAGTGTTGTTGTGGGTTATCGATAATCTCGATGAGCTGTGTGGCCATATGATAGCCCTGTTTTTCGGCCGTAACGGTATAGCTGCCAGGCAGCATCAGATATCTTTCCCCTAGCTTGATGTTGGGCATAAACCCCTTGATTTTTACCTTGTCTGGAAGCGGTTCGAACTCCAGGAGCACCGCTTTTGACGAAAATAGAAACCACGCGGCAAGACACAGTACCAGGGTCGATACCGCCAATAGCAGTACCGCAGGCCTAAATTTGGGTAGGGACGGTGCCGGCTTAGCCGTAGGAGGAGGCACATAGGAAATCGCTTGGACGGTGTGTTGCGAATCTCTCCTGGAGGCATCGTTCCCTTCATTTAAAGTGACTCGAAGCGGGGCCTGGCTCAGCGGTGGGAGGGTATCGCGTACTTTATCCGTTTCGAATGCCTGGAGCGTAATCTGTTGTCC
Source organism: Pseudomonadota bacterium (assembly GCA_039714615.1). GTDB lineage: Bacteria > Pseudomonadota > Gammaproteobacteria > JAAEPA01 > JAAEPA01 > JAAEPA01. Next base: position 10,453 of record JBDLIZ010000143.1, read on the forward strand.
GGTGATTGAAATGTCAATCAGTGATTCATCGATGAGCAGCCTATCCCCTGATTGCAGGACGTGCAGCCCTGTAAGGGGGA
>JBDLIZ010000144.1:0-10482 GCA_039714615.1 Pseudomonadota bacterium
AGATAGGCTATTGGGTGTATTTGAAGTCAATGCAGGCCCGGAAGGTCGAGAGCATCATTCAGGTGCTGAAAAATAATGACACCAAAGACTGTTTGGCGGTGGAGGCAGTCTACTGCGAAATCGTCTCAGAAATCTTCCCTGTTATCGGGAAAAATACAGGGAAATCTCACCTGAGTCCCGAATCAGGTCGCCAGAATCCTGCTGTATCCCCCTATTCTTCTTGATATTTTCGAACACCATGGAGTTGAAGCAGATTAGATAACAGGGAATTATCAGGGAAGCCAGTACCAGCTACTAAAGAAAAAATAGTTGCTGCGAGCATCCGAGCATGGCTATTTATCGAGTGAAACCGTTTGCACGATCGCCTCGAATTCGGCCAGTACGTCCGGATGGTGCTGCTTGAGGTAGCGAACTACTGATTTGTTTTCCAGGAGCTTGGCCAAGTAACCCTTGGCCAGCACCAGATTGAGGACATCCTTTCCATAGGTCTGCTCGACCATTTTGTACTGTCCCTGTAGATTGCTCATCTCACGTTCCATCTTTGCCATTTGCTCTTGGGTGAGGCCGGTCAGCTTTGCCGGCTTCTTTCCCTCGACCAACATTTCTGTGGGGGTTGCGACCAACATTGCTTCGGCATAGGCAACGGTAATGGTGTTGGCCGAAACCATCAGTTCAACGCATTCAACTTGGCGCGTTGGCTTCATCTTGCGCAGCACCCGCGATATGTCGGTGGCAAATTGGCGGTCCTTTAGCAGCTCGGCCGCTTCCGGACAAATCCCTTTCAGCAACGTCATCTTCCGCGTGATCGTGCGCACGTCGACGCTGAGTGCCTTGGCCAGGCGCTCCGGCGTGACGCCACGTTTAATCGCGCGCCGGATCATGTAGTGCTCCTGGATCGTGGACAGGCGGTTGATCCTACTGTTGTACGTGTAACTCTCGTCGTCGATGGCAACCAAGCACAGCACCTCGGTATGGTTCAACTCCCGCAACGCGACGAGACGAATGTGGCCGTCAAGCAATACGTGCTGACCGGTATTCGGATCTGCCGGTCCGACCGACAAGGGCTCGATCAGCCCAATCTCCTGGATCGATGAGCGTATCTGCATGAATTTGCGTGATTTCACCACACCCATAGGCGTCTTGCGGGATGGCAAGATTTTGTCGACCGACACTGTCAGCGGCTCCAGATCGAAGCCAAAGGACACATTAATCATGAAGCGCGACCTCCCGACCAGACACGCTCGGCGATATATTTTGGTAACGAGTCCAAGCCCTCTGCGCGCAGTAACGTAGTGAAATTCTCATTAGCCAGCAGTTCGCGCATGGCCTCGACGACAAATAGAAGCCGCTGCTGTGCGATTTCCGCCTTTTTCACTATCTGCTTTTGGCGATCCACCTCCTTTTGGTAGGTCCTGACGAGACTGGACGTAGTGACGTCCAATCGCTTGCGTGGCGTGCCACGCTCCACAGACCGACCTAGGGTTTGTCGATGCTCAATGACCCGCCGAGCCTGGATCAGCCGTTTACCGCGTAGCTTGCCAGACTCATACGCGCCCTGGAGTGCCGCCTGGATGGCTTTGTCGTCATCCCCTGCACCACAGATGGCCAAGGCTGCATTTAGGGGGATGCGGCCCTTTTCCACAGCCACCAGCAGGCGTTCCTCGCCGTTTTTCAAGAGTACCAGGATGCCGTTGACGTACTCGACCGTCAGACCCGTCTTTTTGGCGATAATTTTCTTGTCGTAGCCTTGATCTCGCAGCTGCTCGATACCAGCCAGCAGTTCCAGGGGTCGGTACTTGCGTCGGGCGATGTTCTCCGCCAAGCTCATGATGTAGGCGTTTTCATCGCTGACCGTGACGACCAATGCGGGAATGGTCTTTTCACTTAATGATCGGAAAGCCTTCATGCGGCCTTCGCCACAGACCAAAAGATAGCGCTCGGTGTCGTCCGGCCCTGTGCGCGGTGTCACGGTGATCGGCTTTTTCAGCCCGATTGATTTGATGTTGCTGACAATCCCATCGAATACCTCTTTATTGCGGTCGCGGGGATTTAGGACATCGATCAAGTCGATCGGGATCATTCGTATCTCGCCGGATGCCATCTTTTCGGTCATGCTGTCCTCCTCAACCGGGTACGCTCTGCCATCCCATACAAGTAGTCCAGGTTGTCAAAACGGTAGCTCTCAAATTCGATCGGGTTGCGCTCCGCCAAACGGATGCGGGGCTGCCCAAAATCCAATCGTGGCAATAGGTAATAGTCCAGTGCTGCCTGATTGGTCTGGTCCAGCCTCACGACGACGGTGATGTCGGGTGCCAAACTGGTGTCGAACCGCACTTTCCAGTGAAGTCGGCCACTCTCCCGTGTCTGGCAACGCGCCAGCACGAGCGAAATGCCGAATTCGTCATTGACTCTCAGTAGGTCAGTGGCGGGGTCACGCTGGACAAGTCCGCCCAGCATTGCGATCTGGCTTTCAGTCTGATTGACTATCTTGGGATGGAAGCGGCGCAGGAATTTGTTGGTTTCCAGGTACCGGTAATCTCGGTCGGGTGTGAAGCCAACCATTTTATAGGCGCGGATCAGACCGCCGAACCTGTGTGAGTAGACCGCCGTTGACGGCATGCCATCGGTTTCGTCGATGATCAGGCCGGACAAGAATCCCCGGTTCTGGAACAGGGTCCGCAGGCGCTCGATCAACTCCTCGTTGGTGTATCGGTATGCTCTGGCTCGGACAATGCCCTGCGCGGTATAGAACACATCATGTGGAACGATGGACTCAAACGCACCTTCTTTCTTGATCAACATGTCGGGCGTGTTTTTCACGCGCAGTTTCTTGAGTTTAAACGAAATACGGTTGTAGACATTGTTGCCGATGTATTTCTCATTGGTTAGCACCTCATGCACGGTACCGCGCGTCCACTCACGATTGAGGTCAGTGCGTATCCCCCTGCCATTCAACTGCCCCGCAATCTCGGACTCGACCAAGCCGTCATTGATGAACCAACGGTACATCAGGTTAACAATGCGAACTTCATCATCGGGACCGGGCATGAGGATAACGCGGTCGGTCTGCAGGCTCTTGTGCTCGCCCCGTGTCAGTTCGGTCTTTATGGAGCCGTTTTGATCGATGAGAACACGGCGCAGTCCATAGCCAGCCGGTCCGCCTTGACGAAAACCAAGTTCAATCAGTCGGCACTGACCGGCGAATACCTTGGCGGACAATTCCCGGCTATACTCGCCAGCCATAGCCCGTTTGACGCCCTTGACGATCGTGGACACCGGGGAGCCGTCATTCTCAAACTGCTCGGCGCAGTAAGCGACCTGAATACCGGCACGCCGGCACCGGTACTCGTAATACGCACTTTCGTCGGCATCCTGGAAGCGACCCCACCGGCTGACGTCGTAGACCAAAATGATCGTGAAGTCCGCCGTGCCGCTTTCGACGTCCTTAATCAGCTGCTGTAGAGAAGCGCGCCCATCGATGCGCAGACCGCTTTTGCCCGCGTCGGTATAAGTGCAAACGATCTCGATGCCGCGCCGGGCAGCGTATTCTCGGATCTTGTCAGACTGATTTTCAGTGGAGTACTGCTGATGCTCGGTCGACATCCGAACATACTCCGCCGCTCGCAGCGGGGTCGGTGGCACTACCCCGTCCTCACTTTGTTCACCGTGTTGCATTGGTCCCGATCAACCCAGTTCATTAAAAAAGTCGGCTCTCGGGAACTCGCCTTCATGTCGCAGTGGTACCCATGTACTCAAGCCCTTAACGAAAGCCACGATTTGATTTCCACGCAAGGTGTGCAGAGAGCGTATATGGGCGATACGGTATTCGGTTCTGCTCCTTTTGCCGATCACGTCATCTCTTTGCAATTTCGACGCCTGACAAACATTGGCCTGCGAGCACAGTGATTTCAACCGTCCAGACGTCCATCTTTGCAATTTCCACGTCTGTTACCAAACTGAGGTGATAAATCCCTGATGGCAAGAGCGTCGAGGGAATTGACACGTCCATCTTTGCAATGGATTGCCTTGCAACTTTTGCGTTACGTTCCCGCTGCAAGACACGATTGCGTTCAACATACTCAGGGTGCGACTCTCGGTATTTGCGCCAGTAGTTTGGATTACGTCGCATCCATGCCTTCTGGGCTCGCGCTTGGTTGTTCTGGTAGTCCGGATCAGTTTGCAATTTTTGGCGATGCCATTGCTTGCGGCGCTCGCGTTGGCAATCTGGCGCTGAACAGTAAGATTGGTCCGGGACTTGAGGACGTGGCTGAAATGACTGGCGGCACGCTATGCACAGATTGTTCTCCATATAGTTCTCCATACACAAAAGTGTGTATCGAACATACGTAACGACTCTTCTTAAAGAGACTCGTGATGAAGGCAGCACTCATGCTCCTTTACCTGGGATTCAGATGCGTCCGCAAGCTGAAGGCCGAGCTGGACGGACAGGGTTATATCAGCAGAGTTAGGCAAACGAAAAACGGCGTCATAGGGGGGACCACCTTTTACCCGTTGTTTTTATGTGCCTGATTTCCTTCCCACTACAACCTCTGGAAATATGCCAGCATGCGCTCACGCTGCTTGGTATCGGGCAGGCGGCCGAATCCCGCAGCCATATTGTCCATCATATGGTGTATCTTGGTTGTGGCCGGTATGGTGCAGGTCACGGCGGGATGGGAGACGATAAATTTCAAAAAGAATTGCCCCCAAGTGGCGCAGTCGCATTCGGCCGCCCATTCTGGCAGCGCCATTCCTTTTACCGCACGAAACAGTGCGCCCCTTTGGTACGGCCGATTGATCAGCACCGCCGTGCCACGCTCGGCAGCTAGGGGCAAGAGGCGGTTTTCCACTATCCGGTCTGCGATGTTGTAACTGAACTGCACGAAATCGAAGCTTTCGAGTTCCAATATCGCCTCCAGTTCCTCGTGAAAGCGCCCGTGGGAAGTGGTAATGCCGATGTAGCGAATCCTGCCCTCTTCCTTCCATGCCTTGAGGGTTTCAAGATGCACCTGCCAATCACGCAGGTTGTGGATTTGCATGAGATCAAAACGATTTACCCCCATGCGTTGCATGGAACGCCGCATCTGTTCTATCCCGTCCTGCTTGCCATCGGTCCAGACCTTGGTGGCGGCGAACAGGCTGTCTTTGTTGCGAGTTGTCTTCAGCAAATCGCCGATGACCTGTTCTGCACTACCATACATGGGTGAAGAATCGATCAGCGCCCCGCCCTGATCGAAGAAAGCCTGCAACACAGGGGCCAGTTGTGCACGAACGGCTGCATTGTCCCCCACATCAAATGTTCGCGACGAGCCCATACCGATGACGGGCAGCTGTTCACCGCTGGCGGGGATGGCTTTTTTTATGAGCGGACGGGCGCCGGCCCATAGCCATTGGGGCCATAAGACGCTTCCCGCAGCCAGGGCGCAACCACTCTTTAAAAATATTCGGCGCTTGATAACTTTCATGTTGATTTCTCCTGAACATCCACCGCTGCGGCCAGAGCAGCCTGTTGTTTACCCAGCCGGTAGGCGACCCCGGCCCAAATGACTGATAACGGCACCGCAATGAACGCGATAGTGGACAGACCCAGCCCCAGCGCGCGTAAACCATCATAGGCCCAGGCGCTGACCGCATCGCCGCCGCGATAAACCACGGTATCGATAAAATTCTTGGCCTTGTACTTCTCCTCCCGGCCGAGTACAACGTAGAGCATCTCCCTGGCGGGACGCATGATGGCGTAGTTACCCGCACGCCGGATTATCTGCACCACCGCCAGCACCGCAAGTACCGGCGTAAAACCGATGGCCAGAAAACCGGCGCCCAGCAGCAGAGGTATCAACGCCAGGGTCACCGGCAGACCCAGCCATTTGACCAGGCGCCCAGTAAACAGCACCTGAATCAGGATGGTCAGGCTATTGACCGCCAGGTCAATGGCAGCGAATACCGTGGTGCGAACCGCCGGATCCTCAAAACTGTCCCGCACGATCTGCGCCTGTTGAAAGTATAGGAACGTCGCCAGGGTTGTGAACAGCAACATCAGCAAACAAACACCCAGCAGGTAGGGCGAACGCACCACCATGTTCACGCCAGCAAACAGACTTCCGCCCAGGGCTGTATCAGCTGTTGCACCAGCGGTGTCGATTTCCGCATACGCCGTCAATCGGTCATTCCAGGCAATCAAGCGATAAATGCACAACAACGCCCAGCCCAGACACAGGGCCGAGATAAGCAGCAGGTTGGTACTCCCCAAAGACATGGCCAGGCTTGCCGTGAGCAACGGACCGGCAATGGCCCCGGCGGTACCGCCAGCGGCAATGAAACCGAACAGCCGCCGCGCCTGCCAGTTGTTGAAGATATCCGCCATGAAGCTCCAGAACACCGACACCACGAACAGGTTGAATACGCTGGCCCAGATAAAGAACGCCCGCGCCACATAGACATGGGTGATATCGGATTGGAACAGCAGAAAGAAGATCAGCAGGTTGGCAATGAAAAACAGATACACATAAGGTAGAAATCGCCGCCTCCCGAAACGCGAGGTCACCCAGCCAAACAGCGGCACCGCCGCGAGCATGGCCACAAAGGTGCCGGTAAATAGCCATTGCAGGTTCTCGACACCACCGGCCACGCCCATCTCATCGCGCATTGGACGGACGATATAATAACTGCACAGCAGCGCAAAGAAATAGCTAAAGGACCACAACAGGGCCCGCAGCTCTTCAGGCTTGACATCTACCAGGCGGTTTAACAGGGTCGCCAATTGCATTTACCCTCACCTCGCAAATTCAGGGGACAGTATACTTACTTATACAGTCAGCCACTGTTGTACGACCGTGTGGGTGGCGAATTCGCCACATACAGTACAACTGGATAAACGCCCGGACGCATGCCAAGGTAAGTGTATGAGGATCTACGGTATTGACTTTACAAGCAGGCCTAAACGTAGCAAACCGATTACATGTCTGGAATGCGGACTCAACGGGAACAGCCTGCGCGCAAATGACCTCACCGAATGGCACGACTTCAAGGCGTTCGAGGATGCATTACAACGACCGGGACCATGGATTGCGGGCATCGATTTTCCGTTCGGGCAGTCGCGGAAATTCATAGGGACTATCGGCTGGCCCAATACCTGGGAGGGCTATACAGACCATGTAAGTACACTTGGGCGAGAGGGATTCCGGGCAGCTCTCGACAACTACCGCGCCAACCGGCCAAAGGGCGACAAAGAGCATCGTCGTGCGGCTGACATCGCTGCTGGCGCGATCAGCCCGCAAAAGCTCTATGGCACACCGGTCGGGTTGATGTTCTTCGAAGGGGCGCCAAGACTACGAGAAACAGGCGTTACCATTCCTGGACTGCAGGCAGGCGATCCCAACAGGATCGTAGTCGAGGCCTATCCGGGAATTTTGGCCCGCTCGATCATCGGACGGCGCAGCTATAAGCAGGACACGAAAATAAAGCAGACAGCAGACCAATACGAAGCTCGCAAAGACCTGTTACAGACGATCACTAACAACGGTGTTTACCGAACCCACGGCCTTCATGTCGAGGCCCCGATATCGCTTGCCGATGACCCTGGCGCTGATCATCTCGACGCCCTACTCTGCGCCATCCAAGCCGCTTGGGCATGGCTACAACGAGACAATGGCTTCGGCGCACCTCACCCGACCGATCCGCTAGAAGGCTGGATCGCCGATCCTACACTCCTGGCGCCCTAGCCACAGCCAGGATCGCCATGGTGTCCGGGACAGATCAAAGTTCCAGCTGGTGTTCACTCAGGCTATGATCTGCCCCGTATTAACGCGGGACAGTTGGAACTGCCCCAAGAGCCTCACCGGTACAACATCACCTCTTGCTACTCCTCTGCCGGATTGGTCGTCTGGACGGTCTGGCTGTCAATCCAGCGATGTCGCCCGATTTTCAGATCATGAAATGAGATGTACAGCGGCAGGATACCCTTGGGCAATGTCTTGGTACACTTGCATTCACCATGACACACGTTTACGGATTCACGAAATTAAGACCCCACCCCCCTCGCTAATCTCAAGGTGCAGCGGAAAGATGAACTGTTGGTGTTATAAGGATGGTGAGTGTTGCGTAGGGGTACGGGGAAACTGGCAAAACTCATATGTGTTAAATACCCTTTGACATGATCGAATCAAAATCAAACGGGGTTTTCACGCAGCCACAGAAGGTACGCAGGAGCGATAGCGACTGACCACAGCACCGACTCAACAGCAACACCACCGGGCACTTAACGTGTAGCCGTAGGTTGTCTTTGTGTTAATGCAGGATAGGCATCAGAGGAATAGGGTTGTGAGGGGGGAATGCCGGTCAAGTTAAGTAATTCGCGGTGTTGATTTTACAGGCACTCTCTTATTCGGTACTACTTTGAAAGAATGAAAGGCCAAGCGTGATTTTCGTATAGAGACCGGCTGTTCTGTCTCGCCCAAAATGCCATATATCTCATTTGCAGTTGATGTGCACCTCGGCCCTAATATTACATCTCTAAGTACCATATCAGGGCCAAACTGAAAGAAATAGCGGCCAGATTCTGAGACTGTTTCTTCAAGACTGACAAACATTCTCCATTCCTTTTCATATTTCCAATCTGTGAACTTTGTACAAAAGAGTTTTTGAATAAACCCCTCGTTTATATTTTCTTGATTCTCATCATCAAACTCTATGGTCATTAGGCTGTCTGCATAGTTGACTTTGATTAAGTACTTTTCAGGTATGTCAAAGCCAAGGCATATGCCCCTATGCTTGTCCGCATAGTGACTCCACATAACAGGGTTGCTCCATTCTTGAGAGAAGCAAACTAAACCAAATTTGGCATGCATGTCGCCTTTGAATCCATGAAAAACACAACGCATCTCCTTGTCAGGCTTTTGTGCGGCGGCTAGTTCAAATGGATCATTAAGGTCATCAATTGTTGCAACCTTAATGCGATTCAATTTAAGGTTTGATAAAGCATATTTGTTGGGTAAGAAATTATATAAACGCATGGGTTGTATGTGGCAGAGTCAACGGCCTATAACCTTACACAGGTGCCGGTAAAGAATCCGAAGTTAGCATCGTAATAGTCGAAAGGTTTTTCTTGATTCTTTACCCAAGTTTTAATCACGAGAAGGTCAGCGAGGTGACCGATAATTCCACCACGGGTCGTTATGATGGAAACCGACATACCTTGATTACCGGGATCAACAATCTGGACTTTTCTGTCAGACACTGTCTGATTGTTGGCTGGGGCACCTGACCAGTCACCTGTAGCAACGTTAACTGTAAATGTGCTGCCGATGTACATTTTGTTTGAAGCAGGAACAAGCAATCCGTTATCCGAGGTTTCGTTGTGGGTCTTGGTAGTGCATTCGAAGGTTTCAGCATAAGCTGATGCGGAGATGGTGCATATTATGACCATTTGAATACATCTAAACATAACTCGTTTATACACTTTCAGACTCCTTGCTGGATTTACCCTATAGACAACTTATGCTCAACAGAGTATTTCATAATTGATTATTGTAGCGTGACTATCTGGTCTGGAGGGCCAAATAGATATTCCTTGTTTAAAAACCCTTCTTTTGTATTTAAATAAACAGTATCTCCAACACTCAATTTATCGAACTGGTCTTGCTTTATATGTATTCGTTCTTTTGAGTCTTCCGACTTCCATGATGTAACATATATGAGATAAGTTGTTTTCACTCTGCCATTTTTTATTCTTTTTGCTGCCTTCTTTTCAAGCACTTTGGCTGAGATGGATTTCGGTGAGGAAGTATCAAACTCATAGTTAATAAATGAAAGAAGATACCAGCAGAACATTGGAATTATGATGAGCGACCATAAAAGAGGCTGTGTAAAGCTGCTGCTTTCATTCTTATCAATCGTCATCATTAATACATACAGCATGCCCGCCAAAGCCGCTCCTGTGGTTAGGCCAATCATTTGGAAATCACCGGCTGCACCATAGTTATCAAACGCTTTATAAAATAAAGCACCCAGACCCACGCCGAATAAAATCACGATGGTTTTATACCAAGTGGCCACTGATGATTTCTTCGTTTGTTTTTTCATGGCTGGGAGCATAAAGAAAGCAAGCCAAAAGTGCCATAATCAGCCGCGTTTATACAACATCAGGTGGCCTACAAATGTCACCCCAGTTACTCAAAAATCGAATCCCGCATCACCTGCTTCCTTGCGGTGGCTTCCTGTTGGGCCGGTGGGGTTATGTGGTGCCCTCTTCAATCCATGAACTTCACCTGCTCCAGCTGTTCATACATTGCCTTCATCGAGTGACCCTGACCATACCCCGCACCCTCACCGTACTTCGCGGTAGACCAACCACCAATCCGGTCAATCAGGAACTCCTGCAGCCCAGCCTCTCGGCTGAAATCCCGGAAGGTGTGGCGTAGTGAGTGGAATACCTTCTTGCCGGTTGGAGTGTCCGAAGTCTTCAATCCGAGAGCCTGCAGTATC
>JBDLIZ010000145.1:0-10460 GCA_039714615.1 Pseudomonadota bacterium
GCATGGTCGATCCCTGCACGCATGAAATGATGCTCGGCCAACCAATCCTTTTCCGCCTGGCTCAGGTGAAGGTTGTCGAGACCATTGCCATTGCGCGGATGCACCCAATTTCGCAGCAATGCTTGGAGATCATGTTGCGGTAGGTCATCCAACGCCTTTTGCAGAATATCTCTGAAGATGGGTTGGTCTCGGCGTACACCGAACGCCAGGATGGAACCGGTTTTTTTTAAGCGCCCATGCACTTCAAGATTCACCATCAGCTCACGCTCGATCAAATACAACGCCACAGCGCGGTTCCCAGCATAGGCATCGGCCTCACCTCGCGCCACCGCATCCAGGGCGAGGGCTGTGTCGCGGTATTCCTTGATGTTCACTTTTGGATAGTTATTTCGAAAATAAGCGACGTTACCAAAGCCATTTTCCAGAGCGAGGGTTTTGCCGGCGAGATCATCTTCATTGTTCAAATAGGAGGTATCAATGCGCGCCACAATCACGTGGGGGATATCCAGATATGGTGAGGTGAAATGAAAATCCTTTTCGCGCTCTTGTTTAGGAGTGATATCCATCACGGCTCCCAGCCCCCCCTTGGTCACGTCTGCGTAGATTTGATCCCACGGGCCAGGTACGATAGTCAACACACCCTCCAGCCGCTGATTGAGAGCATCAAATAAATCCCTGCCAATACCGCTGGCACGCCCTTGCTTATCAACAAAGTTAAAAGGTGGCCATGCCTCCATCGCCCCCACTCGCACCACCGGGTTTTCTTGCAGCCACGCCCTCTCCTTAGCGCTTAGATGGTTAATAATGGAACGCGTACGCACCACCGTCGCTTTAGCGATTTCTGGATGGCTCCAGCGCTGAAATATCTCGATGCGTTCGGCATAACTAAGAGAGGCCAAGGCCCTTTCCAAAATTGACACCAGCTCTGGCCAATCATTACGCACACCGAAACTCTGATCTGACTTACCCTGAGCGTAGCGCACAGCAAACTTCAGATTACTAAACCCACGCTGAGCGATTAAATGTTGCGCAATTCCCATATCCGCAAGGGTGGCGTCGGCTTTGCCGGTCAATACGGCTTCCAAAGCCTCACTGAGATCATCGACATAGAAGGGATGAATGGAAGGAAACTCCTCCAAGAGATCGCCGCTCGAGGAATAACCTTTGACCAAGGCAAATGTCTTGCCGGCAATCTGCGCCCGTTCACTAATCGCCTCATTCTCGCGTGTGGTGATGACATACTGGGCGAGTGAGAGATAGGGCGCGGTAAATTCAAACCACTGTTCGCGCTTTGGCCGTTTTACCAATGTGGCGACCACATCCACGTGACGTTGCTGCGCCGCGGAGTAGAGACGATTCCAATGGCCATCAGGATAGATCTTCAGTTTGAACCCGGCTCGTTCGGCCAATGCGTTCGCAAAATCCACCGCAATTCCGCCGAACTCTCCATTTTCATCGATGAAACTGTAAGGCGCATAATCACCATCAAAAGCAATAATGACGTCGGGATGGTCAGACAACCACGCTTGTTCTTCCTCGGTAAGTACCAATGCGTCTGACTGAGCGGCGACAGCGTTGCCAAAGATATAATCAACACATAACAAACACACAATCGTTAACAAAACATGGACAACTCGCATGGGTTGTTTCATCACGTTTCATCCATTGTGGCGTCGCTATTAATACAGAGTATAGTTGTTGAGAAGTGGGGGTAAGCCCGTCAAGCCCGGTGCTCCGTATATCCTGGTATTGTTAATGCGAGGATCTGGTCGCAGTGAGACTACGGAATATTAACACCATTTTTTATTAAACCTGAAGTTTCACGGTTTTTGTTTATGCAGCGAGCCTAAGGATAGAGTGAATCAGATTATTATGAATGGGTTTATGTGAATTGTTCAAAACCTGCATAAATCCAGGTTTGGAAATACCTTCAGCAATGAGGTGTTGTAGGGCTCATCGCCATCATAGCGAAATGCCAGTGATTTGTCACCGCCGTGAAGGTATTGGCTTGGCAATGGATACTACCGAGGTCAAATTTAAGCTCTTTGAAAGCGGCCTCGATTTTCCAACGGGCAGCATAGAATGAAATGATGGGGGGCAGGGGTGTCAGGTCTTGCGATCATGCATAGTTTTGCTTCGTTTGCGGTCTGTGCCTATCTGCTTCTCGCCTATCTTAAATTCACCAATCAGATCAGTGCAAGTTTTCAACAGATTCTCCGGCTGCTTCAGCTGAATCTGTTTGAGCGACGTGGTCTCCAAGCACTGTTGCGAAGTGATCCACCGGAACCGAAAGTTTCACCATTTCAAGTCAGTTTACAATTCTCATGAAAGTTTATGGGACGGCAGTGTAGCGAAATGTATTATTGCAAGACCCCCTGCCTTTCCTCTAACCCAAGACTAATCAAGAACCATTCGATTGCTATTACACCATCAGCTACAGCACCTATAAAAAGGCTGTCTTTAGAACAACAACGTTATCTTTAGAGCCCACGGTTTCAGATTACAACCCCGCCCGGTAGCGGGTATTGAAGCGCTCGTGCAGATGGTCCAGGTGAACCGACGGCTTTGCGCTTAGCGGCAGGGGTGCAAGGGTATCCCCGTCCCGGGTATAGAGATCCATGTCCTTGGCCCAGCCGTTGCTCTCCAGGACGATGGCGCGACTCCAGCCCTTTGGGGCGCGTTCTTCGGTGCCTCGAATTCGAGATGCAGCTCCTCGCCAGGGCCGATGATTGCCACGGCGCCATCGACACGTTCCACCAGCGCCTCCGCCGGGCCGAATTCGGTATAGAACCCCTTCATGTGCCGCGTGTCCCAGAACGGGGAGCGGCGGGCGTAGTCATAGTGAGGTAAACGCTGGGCCCCGGTCGTGCGCAACGGGAAACCGGCATCCGCGACCCGGGCCTGGCGCAGTGCCAGCTCCCGGCGTTGCACACCGGCCAGTGGCTCGGCATAGGCCACGGTGATCCGGTCCCAATAGATCTCCTGGTTGGTGCGCAGGCGCAGGTGCCGGGTGCCAGTCTGGCTGTGACATCCTCGCCCCAGTCGTTGAATGCCCGGTCCGGGAGCATCTCGTTCCGGAAAAAACGCGGCTCGCCGGTGGGCTCAGGCCCCAGCAAGGACAGCCGTTCATCCAGCACCATCTGCCAGCCCGGCGGCAGCTCGTACAGGACGAGTCGTACGGCATCCAGGTACGCGGCTTCCTCCATCGGTTCGGTCAGTTTCAGCAGATAGGCGCCATTAAGGGGCTCGAGGAGGCCGTCCGGCAACAGCAGATTTTCCCGCGGCCGTGGTTCGGCATATTCACCCGGCCCGACCGCATAGCCGATCCCGCCCACACCCAGCAGGTCGCTCACGAACTGGAACCCGGTACCGTTCCAGCCGAACAGCACAGGACAACTGGAAAGTTGCCGCTGGGTCTCGGTAACGGTGTGCAGCCTGCCGGCCTGGAGTCCCAGTTCACTCTCGAAGACGCCATCCGACCACTCGATGGCCAGAAAATCCGCTTGTTCCGTGCCGCCCAGGCCGATTGCCAGTGGCTGGTGACTCTGGCCAGGACCAGAATGGTCGCGGAAGGTATCCAGCAGCGTCCAGCGTGCGCCAACGCGCAGCGCGGCATGCGTGCCGATTCCCGAGGCATTGGAACGCATGGACTGGCCCTTGTCTTCCATACCGCTGAAGCGCAGGCCAATAAAAGGGTAGCGTCCCGGGCCAGGCGACCAGATGGAAAGCCCACCGCCTGTATCCAGCCCAACCACGGATGGACCAAGTAATTAAGGGTCAGATCACGGTTTGGTATAATAAAAAGGTTTATCGGGCTGTGGCTCCTATGTTTTATTGGACGGGCTGTTAAGCAGCTTGATTATCTAATGAGCTTAACTTTTCGAGCGTATCAGGGAATTTGCGAACCATCAAAATCAGAGCTGATGCCTGAGCGTTTGGTTTGGCACGGCCCTGTTCCCAATTCTCTAGGGTGCGCGGAGAAACACGTAGACGACGTGCGAAAACAGCTCGAGAAACATGTAGCCGTTCCCGGGTATCTCGGATCAGGCCTGCATCCACTTCCAGCGGCGGAAGGTCTTCAACTTCGTGAGAACGTAAAGTGATCTTGCCCTCGCGCTGCTGTTGCATCGCATCGACACCTTCCATCAACTCATCAAACAGCTTGCGTTTCTTAGTCATTGTTTATGTCTCCTGGCTTCCAATTCGGCCTGAATAGAGGAGTCTCGAGGAATACCGGTTTCATTAATGCAGTATACGCAATATACGTATAATATTATGCTGTCGAGGTGACGAATATTTAACGACAGGATGGATAATGTTGGATAATCAATAAAGTAGGATTACGTTGATATCTAACATCTGTCGCCAAAAGTGGCATCGGTCGAGTTATTCAATCGTCTATCTTACTGAGTAGCGTGGAGAATCTGAACCAGGGAGCGGTCTTGCCCGAACCTTTTCCTTGGTCGGTGAATCAATGGATTAGGTATGCTTGTATCTACATTGTAGATGGCGATGTAGGCAAAAGGAAAGACCCCTATGTGCTCTAGGTAATAGCAAAGGTAATAAAGTTCGGTGACAAATACTAAAGCTTATGATTCTCCGTTGTCACCGACCCCTTTTCCCTTTTTTATACCTGATTCTCTGGTTCGTTAGTGACCGAGGATGTGTGTCCCGACATGGGGAAGGGACCGGAGCCAGACAGTGGCTCCGGTTTGAAAAGCAGCTTCATTAGCTGGCAGTCAGCGCCTCGATGGCTGCCTTGGCCAACGCAATGATTTCATCGACCTCGGCCTCGGGTATATGACTACCTCGTTGTGCGAGTGTGGCGTTGATGAAAGCTTCGAGGGTGTTGATTGCGGCGACGTTGTTGTTCTGATTAACGTCGCTCAATGCCTGAAGCGCAGCATCGAGCTTGGCGTCGAGGCTGTTGTCGATACCAGTCTGTAGATTCAGCGACTGTACGATATTGATCAACTGCTCGATCTGCTCTACCGGTGTGAGGTCGTCCTCGACGATCAGGCTCAGTGTGTACGGCAATCCGATGATCGTGGAATCCAGCGGGTTGAAGGGTGTGAGTTCGACAAGATAGGTATCACCGGGCCAGCCCGTCGTATCCCAGTAATACATGGGTTTCTCGTTAAGCCAGCGCGCGTTTCCGCCGATGCCTGTGTACCAGGTCACTGGACGGGGATCTATCTCGACATAGGAATCGTTCTGGATGCCCGAGATATCGACACGGTAATTCAGCTCTTGTTGAATGTTGCTGTGGAAACTTCGGAAGAATGACAGTGGCAGTGGCACCTGTTCAGAGACACTATTGCCGTCCGCGGGCGGCTGACCGTCATAGGTTGGGTCCCAGGGTGCGGTGAACTCGTCACCAAGATCATCCACTACGCCCAGCAGGGTCGGGTTGTAGAGAATACGGGGTTGCGAGGAGAACACGACGCGTGTCACACCGGGGTCGTAGTTGCCCTCGCCGCCGTGACAGGCCACGCACATCTCCGCGTTGTCCATAGGAATATCGGGATAGATCGGTCCACTGGACATCCGGTGGCAACCGGTACAGTTGAGAGTGTAAGTACCGTCGCCGTTGGCATGCAGGTCGAAGCCATTCAGCGCCGTGCCATTTTGTAGATTGTATGTGTCGAGCCAATTGGTATAGAAGGTATACATCTTGGCCGACAGTACGGGTTGCGCATTGTGCCGTACGGTCGTCGGTGAATTGGTGTACTCAAGCAGCGGTAGTGTCTCGTGGCAGGACACGCACAGTTCCTCACGGGTTGTGGTCACGAATGTCACTGTTTCGCGTGTATCGATTTCCGGATCGGGCTGGTAGAGGTGACAGTCCGTGCAGGCTAACCCTGCGTGTCCGCCCTCCAATAGGTGTGACGCCACAACTGCCGATGAAGTGAAAAAGAGAACAACGAGGCTTGAAAAAATGCACTGCAATGTGCGGTTTACTTGTCTAGTCATGACTCCTCCTTGCGTTGGGCGCATATATACGTATGCGTTCTAGTTTGTTTTGTTGTTAAATTTATAACACACACAGAAAGCATGGGAAATGACTTCAATCAACGCAATGGTGCAGCTTGCTCGCCAGACAGGCAGATACCTTGTCCCTAGGCTAAAGTGGCCACCCATTAGTCTCCTTTAGCCTTATGTTGACTGATTCGTGCCCTCATAGCTAGGAAGGTAGTTGATTCGTATATTATAAGGGCAATGTAGGGTTGCAATTGAAGGAATTAAGAAATGGCTGTTCGAGAAGATGGCAATGTAGGCAAAAGTAAAGACATGTCCCCCTGATTTCAACGGAGCCCGTTACGGATGGATAATTACCCGTAACGGGCTTATATAATCGATCACATGGCTTCCAGTATCGCTATCAGGGAAACAATCGGATCGTAGAACTCAGCTTGTGTTTCACAATCAATAATCCAGTCATTGCTGTCTGGTGCCCCTGATGCTGCACAACCATCCGTCTTTGGAAGGATATCGTGAGTAAGTTTTTGCAGCGAAGCATGATATAGATTTGCTCGAATTACAGGGTCTGTCTCCTCTTCGGCTCTGGCAATCGTCTTCAGCACAACATACAGTTTCTTTGATATCGGTAAGGAATTATTCTTGTTCTTCAGGAAAGACTCCGGAACATCCTCAATCGCATCAATCAACCCAGTGATGATTTCCGGTGGTGTTGGATTATCATATTCCAGTGCACCGATATCAATATGCTCACCCACGACATAGGGGTCTGAATCGTAGGCTGGATCTCCGGCATCAATGCAGACAGAACCTGAACCAAGCCGGAAATCTCCCAAATCCGGTCCCACGAGGTTCGGGTCCTCGGTGAGTGAATTATTGCTCGCATCGAAAACCGCATTGTTTCCCGGTGCGATCCCATTATCATGGGCCAGGTTATAACTGGCAAAAATGGTCTGGTTTACATTGTTGTCGATTCCGTACGTCCCGTTCGACAAAAATATATTGTTCACAAATGTTTGTCCCTGAGCGTCAAGGTACTCTGCTGAGGGTCCGTTGGATCTGGAGAAATTCGTGTTGACGAGTATTCCGGCGTTCTGATTGTCATAGAATGTGGAGTTAATGACGTGATTGTCATAAGCACAACCGCTATGCGATCCCCCCGCCTCTTCGCCAATCAGAACACCCGTTTGGTTATTGCTGAAGATGCTTCGATAGACCGTGTTATGGTGAGTCTTCAACCAATACCAGTAAACACCCTCAAGGAGTATGCCTGTGTCGTTGTCCTTAAATGTAGATCGTGAGAATGTCGTGTATCTCGTTCCCCAGGTACTGGCGTAATAACCGATATCATTGTCAACAAACAGACAATCCTCAAATAGGGAATGATCTAGCATTCCACTACCCCAGGCTGACGCGCCATATCGGTTTCCCTCAAAGGTACAACCCTTTACGTTGATGTAAATGCTACTCGACCATCCATTGTTATCGAACCGTAGGCCGACACTCGTTGAATAATCCCTGAACGTGCTGTCTTTGATGGAGATCCTGCCTGCACCTCGCATTGTGATTCCGTGTTGCGAGCCCAGGTTTCCATCGAATATGAAATTCTCAATGTTAGTGTAGTAATACACCCTGGTGGAGAACTGACTACTTCCGGGAAAGGTCATGCTAGAGGTCATGACATCCCCCTCTCCGCGAAGGGTGATCCATGCATCGGTCACGCCCTGGCTGTTGATGACCACGTTTTCTGGATAGGTACCGGGCTGAACCAATATAAGATCACCAGGAGCGGCATTATCCGCCGCGCTTTGAATCGTAGCCCATGCCCTATCACTGGCATTCTCCAATCCATCATTCGTATCACTACCATCCGTCCTAACATAATAAGTTTCCGAAAAGGCCTGCCCCCACACAGACAGTGCAGCCAAAACCCAAATAATTGGAACTAATAAACGTATTTTCATCTTGATTACTCCATTGTGAATTTGTTATATGAGGTGGAGCAAATACTGACTCTTGGCTGGATATGGATATCCAGAACTAGTCTGTTATTCTGCCTGCATACTCCTCTATAAGGTCTTTTTATGACAGTGGGATTGAATGGCACCCCAGCCTTCATACGAGACGAAGAGATGAATCAAATACCCACCTACAAATTTAGTTTAGGATGGGGGTGTCCAAAATGATCTGAATCATTTAAAACGATACTCGTGCTATTCTTTTTCACTACTCTTGTTTCATGGCCAGATGGCAAATCATGTTTACCTCTTCGTAAAGCCAGGTAAGAAATCAAATCTTGGCAAAGCGATAGGTGAAGTGCATCGCCGCTACACACGGATGATCAATTTCAGGGAGAACTGGAAAGGCTATCTATGGTAGGGGCGGTTTGCTTCTTATCCAATGGAAAAAAGCTGGTTGGTGAGGGCAGCGGCCTATGTTGAACTGAATCCTGTCAAAGCTGGCATGGTCAAGAATGCCTGGGACTATTGTTGGAGTGGCGTACATGCCCATTTATTGGGTAATGACCCAGATGGAATTATTCGACCTGAGAAACTGCTTTCGTTGACAGGGGATTGGAAGGCCTATTTGAAGGTAGCCCAGGCCTATCAAGATAAAGAATTCGAGCAACACGAACGCACAGGAAGACCGCTGGGTGATGAGACGTTTATTGAAAAAGCAGAGCGGTTGTTGAATAGGGGTTTAAAAAAGAAAAAACCAGGGCCAAAGGGAAAAGGTGATATTGGTAATTGAGAATTGATCTACCCAGAATATGTCAGAATCGGTTCTCAAACTGCGAAATCGTTTAGGCATTTGGTTCGTAATGCGGTGTCGATATTTTTTGCACCTTCACTGATTTCGTACCGACAGCATGTGTTAAGTTACTGAAAATATTGGGCTCGCAGAATTGGCAAGTGAAGAGTGCATTGGATTAAGCGACGGCAAACGATGTCGTTCCGGTTGCCGCGGCAGGCAACAACAATAACTGGGAAATATTTTACCCGGCTGCTTATGACAACGTTATCGCGCTGGGCGAAGCCCGGCGTATCTTGCAGGGTGCGAGTCCCTGTCGGGTAAGGGTTAGCCGCCCACCCGTATCGAGTGTTGATCTCATTGAGGAGCCGGTAACGGCGAACAAGATTGTGAGGTAAGCGTACACAGAGAATCCTGTAGACCGTAGGGGAGGTCGCGCTCCCTGAAGTGCTGGTACAGCTTCGACAAAGTCAGATCCGGATGCCGAGGGTTTTAACGTGCTCGAAGGCAACACGAAACATCCGCAAGGGCGAGGGTGCTGAGGTCTGGCGGAGTCATCAGGCCATGGTATGCAGGAAGAGATACGACGAGGAACCCAGGAAGCCCCAAAGGCTCCTGAGCGAAGACAACGCCAGACATCGACAGAGTTGGGACACATAAGGGGTGAAGAACCCTGGACACGGCGTGGGCTCGGATGAAAGCGGGGAACAGGGAGCGCTCAGGTAGGTAAAAAAAACCACAAGCCAATGGGGTGTCTTATCAAGCATAGTACTCAGAGGTGGGGAAAGCCTGCCACAAGGGGAAGGACTTGACGGAAGTACGTAGCTCGCAAAGGAAACTCATGCCGGACACCGTCGGACTGGAACAACATGAGCCAACCTCACTGCGGGGAATAGCCAAGCGGGCGCAAGCCTGCAAAGACCACCGTTTTCGGGACCTCTATCGGCTCCTGGATATCGACCTGTTGTTTGCCTGCTGGGATGATCTGAACAAGAAAGCCGCCAGTGGAGTGGACGAGATAACGGTCGAGGCGTATGAGCAGGAGCTCCTCGTCAACCTCCAGGACCTGGCAGAGCGACTGAAAGCCAAAAGATACCGGACCAAATTGGTTCGGCGCTGTTATATACCCAAGGACAATGGCGGAGAGCGACCGCTGGGGATACCCGCCCTGGAGGACAAACTGGTACAGCTTGCCTGTGCCAGGATCCTGAATGCCATCTATGAAGCCGACTTTTTGCCGCTCAGTTATGGCTATCGACCGGGAAAGGGGGCCAAGGATGCGGTACAAGATCTCGGGTTCAATCTGCAGTTCGGACGTTTTGGGTACGTCGTCGAAGCCGATATACGCGGCTACTTCGACAACATCGATCACGACTGGCTGCTAAAGATGCTGAGCCTACGGATCGACGACCGGGCCTTTCTCAATCTCATCAACAAATGGCTCAAAGCCGGCATACTGGACATCGATGGGCAAGTATTGCACCCGGTGGCCGGAACGCCGCAAGGAGGCTTATGGAAAGCTTTCCATAAGCCACCTTATGCATAGTAACTCGTTATGGAAAGTAACCCTTGAAAAAACCCATGGTTAGTAGTGGTTGGGCCTCATTTACTTTACATAAAAAGCTTAATTCTTGACTGAAAATAGCAGGTGTCTCTCTACTTTTTGAGGAATACCTGATGACAAACCTACTTTTTCAAGCACTCACCGAACGTCTCGAAAAAGAGCTCTA
>JBDLIZ010000146.1:0-10378 GCA_039714615.1 Pseudomonadota bacterium
GAAGTCATGTAACCGGCATGTAACCAAGCAAAAAAGCGGTTAAGCCAAATTGACCTAACCGCTTGATTTAACTGGCGCGCCCGGCAGGATTCGAACCTGCGGCCTACGGATTAGAAGTCCGTTGCTCTATCCAGCTGTGGTAGCGGTTTAAATCTGGAGGCACTAACCATCGCATTGGCTATGGGGCAGGCCGTTACTCCCGAACCACTACCAGGCGCAAGAGGTGTAATGATGATTCCCATCCCGGATGCCGGGTTACTCAGACATGTTGAGGGTCTCTCCTCAGCGCGCCAGGTCGATCACATTAAAAAAGTAGAAATGGTAATACCCGATGGGCATGAACTCATCCCTTTGCCAGAAGGCAACCAATATCCGGGCTACATTTTCGCCGAGGCAGATGATCCGCTAACCGTCGTTCAGGCACTCCGAGATGCCCATGCCTGCCTGAATTTCGTCATCGCCCCAGTCTGGAGGATTGCCTGAGGGGGCAGGTTTGTCTCACTCCGATCGTCATTCTAGCAGTGGTGAATAAAGCCTATTTCTTGCCGCCACCACCGGCTTGAAAACCTGCGGGTGCCTGACCGTAGCCACCTTCGCTAAAGAAGAAACCTAACATATGTTTTTCAATCAGTTCTAGATTACGGGGATCGGCGGTATTCAGACCATTCTCGTTGATAATAGTGGTCAGGCGTTCCAGCCATTTCTTCCAGCCTTGCTTCGAAACATTGGCAAAGATACGCAGACCCAACTCACCGGGATGCGGTGGTCTGTCCATCGCTTCTGCTGCCTGCTTTAACACTACACAATGAACTGTATTTGCCATTTTTTGGCTCCTCAACCTTACAAATTTAAATTCTGCTCGTATTTCTTTAGCAACACACCTTCATCACCACAGCAGGATGCCGCACATTTCTTTGGCTGATGGATTTCCTTGTCGCTGGCATTGAGATAGGCCTCAATGGGAAGATTTTCCTTGGCGCAGTCGCAACCCTTGTCATTATACACGTAGATATTTTCCAACCCGGCATGCTTGGCCGCCGCCTCGGCGGCAAACAGATCTTGCTCAGGCGTGGCAGGCAGGTGACTGAGTTTATAGGCGGGGAAAAATCGGGTGATGTGCCAAGGGCTCTCTTTACCAAGATTATCCCGAACCCAGCGGGCAATCTGCTGATACTCCTCGGGGTTATCGTTCTTGCCGGGAATAATATTGGTGCGAGTCTCGACATGGATACCCAGATCATGGGCCTTCTTGATAGCGGCCAGCACCTGCTCAACCTTGGCCGGTCGGCAAATTTCCTTATAGAAATCGTCGCTCACGCTTTTGATATCGGAGCACAACACGTCGATATGCGGTGCCACCATCTCCAGTGCCTCATCGGTCACATAGCTATTGGAAACATATACGGTGTATAAGCCCGCTTGATGGGCAAGTTGGCATACATCCATGACGTATTCCAGCCACACGGCCGGCTCGGAATAAGTAAAGGCAATCCCCTGCACTGCGGCGCGGATTGCGGTATCTACCAGGCTTTGCGGCGATACCCAGGCCTCCTTGGATTCACCTTTGGCCAGCTCATCAAGGGCCTCAACACCCCAGGAAATCTTAAGATTATGGCAACCCCCACAGCGGAAGCTACAACCATAGCTGCCTACCGACATGACCTTGGTCCCCGGTCGGTAATGACGTACTGGCTTGTCTTCAATCGGGTCAATATCAATCGAAGAGAGAATGCCGTAGGATAGGTTATACAGGGTACCGTTACGGTTCACATGCGCCTGGCAAAAACCCCGCTGGCCGTGTTTCAGCTTGCAACGCCACAGGCACAGATTACACTTTGTCGTGCCGTTCTCCAGCTGCTCCTGAAGTCGGGTCTCGACAAGCTGATATTGGGTGGGGATAGATGATTTGGCATTCATTGCCGCGCATTATGGGGGCAATGGCGTCCTGCGGCTACTGGCTATTGGTAATAGGAGGCGGCTATATACCCATGACGGATGAGTTTTCAGGAATGCAGAGTGCGTCGAGTTTGTCGTAGAGCAAGGCGGAATGCATAAGTCATAGTTTTTACTATGGCTTTTGTATTCCAACACCGCTATACGGCAAAGGCGGCGTGCTAAGTAACCGGAAAACTCATCCGTCATGGGTATAATCCCCAGTGCACAGGCAATATTCAGCACATTTGCTGCAAGCGTGAAAAATCCTCACAGGGTAATCACCTGATCCGGCATATTACCTGACAAGGCGGAATACAGATTGGGGAAACAGCCCACCACGGCACCGTCGACCAGCTTATCGGTAATTTCACGTTCATCGGCGCATTGATCGCAGGCCATTAGCAACATGCCTTTGGCCTTAGCAAGGGCAGCCAGTCTTTCACCGATTGGATTGCCTTGCTGCAACACATAGGCATTGTCCTCAAAGAAAAACATGCCAACCACTTCGACACCATGCGCATCGTTTTCAAGCTGAGGCAAGATCATTTTGCCCAGTTTGTAGGATACGGAATGCCCCTGTGTTGAAAAAATATACGCAACTTTCATTTTAATCTCTCATCTTTGTTAACCGCGTGAACACCACGCGGTGGGTCAAGGGCGAGGGACTATACCATCCGCGGCGGGCAGCCTCGTCAAAACCGATGCCAGACCCAAGCTTATGTGAAACGATCGCGGTCATGAGGCAAGGTATAATCAACCAACGGGCCCTTGGGTACGATCCGGGTCGGATTGATCGCGTCATGACTGTAATAGTAATGGCGTTTGATATGGTCCAGATTCACGGTTTGCGCGATACCGGGTTGTTGGTATAGATCCCTTAAATAGTTGGCGAGGTTTGGATAATCGGCGATGCGGCGCAGATTGCATTTGAAGTGTCCGACGTAGACCGGATCGAAACGAATGAGGGTCGGGAACAGGCGCCAGTCGGCCTCGGTTATAGGTGATCCGACCAAGTATCTTTGCCCGGCAAGCCGTTGCTCAAGTTCGTCCAGGGCAGTGAATAGTCGATCAAAGGCCCGCTCATAGGCCTGCTGGGTCTTGGCAAAACCGCATCGGTAGACCCCGTTGTTGACGTCTTTATAGATCTTTTCGTTGATTTCATCGATTTCGGGACGCAAACCTTGCGGATAATAATCGATGTCGATATCGGTGAAATCTCCAAAGGCGCTGTTGAACATGCGGATGATCTCGGAAGACTCATTATTGACGATGGTCTGTTTCTGCTTATCCCAAAGAGCGGGTACCGTGACGAGTCCCTCATAACTCGGCTTGGCCAGCTCATAGGCCTGGTAGAGATACTGGAAATCATTGACATGGTCGGGTGTGGCGCCCGGATACGCGGCAAATTTCCAACTTTCCTGCGGCATGTCCGGATGCACTACCGACACGGAAATGATGTCTTCGAGTTTTTTCAGCTTTCTAATAATCAAGGTCCTGTGCGCCCATGGGCAGGCATAGGAGACATACAGGTGATAGCGCCCCTGCGCGGCGGGAAACCCCCCCGTACCACTGGGCCCCGGCTCACCATCTATGGTGATCCAGTTTCTGAATTGTGATTCCTTGCGTTTGAATGCCCCATTGGTGGCGGAGGGATCCATTTTCTGCGGAGTGTGATCGTCGGATGTGGTTTTTGTCATGTCATCTCGTTTGCATCAATTGCAGACTCCTAGGTGCTATGGTAAAGGATTGTGGATTGATTGTCTTAGTCGTTTGGACGGTTGCGCTGCAGGAAGATGCAACGCACTGACTTATCCGTAAATGACAGCGCCGCTTGGGTATAAAAACAGAACTTAAACATTTAGATGGCATTGATACTGGTTGCAAATATAGACATAAAGCGATATTAACTGTAGTTCCCAGTCCATTGCGCCTTAGCCTTCATGAGGGCGCACTGGGCTGGCTAAGAGAATAGCTGGCTCTGGATTCGTACGAGTAAGGAATGCGAACGAAATAACTTCCCTAACTGGCGCCGCATGATCGTTTGTATTCAAGGCGTGACAACAGGCGCATAGCCCCAGCTATGTCACTGTTGTCACAACACCGAATACGGGCGATAAGGCAAGTCAGATAGGGAAGTTATTTCGGTAGCATTCCTAATAGACAAAGGTAAATATCTGATGATGAAAAAAACCATCAAACCGTCAAGCACGGACCTCACTATATTGGCTATTTCGAATACAAGTCGTTCAGATAGAACGGCACCCTCTGGATCCTCTATGAATATTTTCCCGGATAGCAGCTCGTGGCTGAGTATTTTTTCGTTGTTGATGATTGCACTAAGCTTGATGAATACTAGTGCTGTCCAGGCGGATCTCAGGCTTATTCCCGGACAAAATGAAGTCCAATCGGGTCTTGCGACCGCCATTCATATTGTATGCCCAGATCTTGCGGGGGCAGGGGTGGATATCAACGGCAGCAATCCCGATGAACAGTTATTCAGGGTATGCAATGCCATGATTCATACCTCTAACGAGAATCAGGGATCTGGAGCAACAGATAACAGTCTGGGAATTTCAGACGCGGAATTGCTTGGTGCGCTTCAAGATATTGCCCATGAGGAGGCCATCACTCAGGGTACAATGGCCACTGAAACTTCTTCCGCCCAGCAGGCTAACATAGGCGTTCGTATCTCGGAATTGCTGGGAAGAGTGCCTTCGGTGGGCCTGGCAGGGGTACGCTATAAAATAGATGGTCGGCAGGTTAAAGCGAGTAGCTTAGGTTTTACTGCCCCGCAAAGCGTGCGCGGTGGTGCCGCTGGGGACACTGATACGATAGGCAGTAAACTGGGTGGATTTGTCAACGGTGTCGTAGGGTTTGGTGATAAGGACCAAACCGATCGGGAAGATGGTTTTGATTTTAATACCTATGGTATTACCGCTGGTGTTGATTATCGATTTACGAATAATTTCGTACTGGGTTTGGCCGGGGGTTACAGCAATCTTGACGTGGATATCGAATCCACCACGGGGCGCTCTGGAGGAGATGTGGAAGCCGACGGTTACAGTTTCTCTGTCTACGGTCTCTATTATCTCGACGAATTCTATTTCAACGGGGTGGTGAGTTATGGTTTCAATGACTACGATACCTCCCGGGGTGTCGTCATTCCTTCAAATAATCCAAGCAGAGATCCAATCGACGCGACCGCCTCGGCCACTACGGATAGCGATCAAATCTCGCTAGCGGGTACCGTGGGCTATGAGTTTAGTCGAGATGCGATGACTTTTGGGCCTTACCTGCGCGGGGACTACCTGGATGTCGATATCGATGGTTATACCGAAAGTGGTGCCGGCGGCTTGAATCTGGTGATCGACAAACAATCTTTGAAATCTCTGACTTCCGCCTTGGGGGGCCAGTTGTCTTATTCCTTGAGTCAGAACTTCGGCATCGTGGTTCCTCATGGTCGGCTTGAGTGGATTCACGAATTCGAGGATGCCAGCCGTTCTATAAGCGCACGTTATCTGCACAATGTTAATAATACCTTCTGGACCGCCCCTAGCGATGATCCAGACCGGGATTATTTTACCTTGGGTATTGGGGTTTCGACTGTGTTTAGAGGGGGGATTCAGGCATTCTTGGATTACCAGACGCTATTGGCAAAACAGGACATAAACGAACATGTCTTTACCCTGGGAGGTCGCTACGAGTTCTGATAAAACCCATTGCTTGGCTGGGAGAGTTATTGTTGAGCCGTTTCTGAACCGGTAATAAGCTCAGACAAGGTCTCCAGCAGTTTTTCAAGCTGCTGCTCGCTATGGCCTGCCGAAAGGGTAATCCGCAATCGGGCGGTCATACTGGGAACAGTGGGCGGGCGGATCGCCGTGACCAGAAAACCCTTCATCAGCAAGGCCGTGCTGATTTGGAGGGCCTTTTTGGAATCACCTACCAATAGCGGTTGGATGGCGGTGTTCGATTCCATCAAGGGCAGACCCACTTGTTTGGCATTAGCCCGGAAATGGGTGATGAGGTGATTAAGGTGTTCACGCCGCCAGGGTTCTTTTTTTATTAATTTTAAGCTGGTCCGTGTTGCCTCGGCGGCCGCCGGCGGTGGGGCCGTGGTATAGATATAGCTGCGTGCGGATTGGATCAGTGCCTCGATCAGTTCATCGCTGCCCGCGACGAAGGCGCCGAAGGTGCCCAAAGCCTTGCCCAATGTCCCCATGAGTACGGGGACGTCTCGGTGGTTTAGTCCATGGTGTTCGAGGGTTCCTCGTCCGGTATTGCCGATGACTCCCAGGCCATGGGCGTCATCAACCATCAGCCAGGCATTGTGGTCTTTAATCATTCTGGCAATGTCCGCAAGCGGGGCGATATCGCCATCCATGCTGAATACACCATCGGTGAGAATAAGTTTTTCGCCGGATTCGTGGTTGCTCAATTTCCGTTCGAGATCCAGGATGTCTCGATGCCGATAGCGGGTAATTTTCGCCCTGCTCAGCAGGCCGGCATCCAGCAGTGAGGCATGATTAAGACGGTCTTCAAAGGCCGTATCACCGCGCCTCAGCAGGGTTGAGACGATCCCTAGATTGGCCATGTAGCCGGTGGAAAATAACAATGCCCGTTCACGGCCGGTGAACTCGGCCAGTTCCTCTTCCAGGGCGTGGTGGGCACGGTTGTGCCCATTGATCAGGTGTGCGGCACCGCTGCCTACACCGTATTTGTCGGCGGCACGCTTGAAGGCGTCGATAACCTTGGGGTGATTGGCCAGGCCGAGATAGTCGTTGCTGCAAAACGACACCACCTGCCGGCCGTCGATCACCATCTTGGGTCGCTGCGGACCCTCGCTGATGCGTCGCCTGCGGTAAAGGTTTTCCTTTTGCCTTTGGGTGAGTAGGGTTGTTAGTCTTTTCTGGAGACTCAAGGGTTGAGAATCGGTTAAATATTAATAGCGCAAAAAGACGTCCGATGTGCCAGGACCGTGCCAGTGCTGAGCAGTGCACCACTCAGTCCCCTCTCCCGCCAGGGGGAGAGGACTTTTGGGACTCCTTTGTTACCTATTGCTCCGGACGTGTCTTCCCCGAGGTTCTTCGGGTCGAATCTAAAACAAGGTGTAAATGAACGGTGCTACTGCCGAGCCTTGAGCTAAGACAATTAGCGCACCCAGCAGCAGCATGACGATGATAATGGGGGCGAGCCAGAATTTTTTACGCTCGCCCATGAATTCCCATAGATCTTTTACAAGTTCGAACATCAGAACGGTTTCTCCATATGGTCTTTGGGAGGCTGGCGACTGTTCACCCTAAAGCTATCCACTTTTTCATCTATGCGCCGTGCCATGGGATCTCGCCGAAAAAGTCGCATGATCATTCCAATGGGGGCAATGACCAGGAAGAAAACGACGCCCAATATTATCGGGGTGGTAATACGGCTGAGCAACAGTCCGAAGCGCATCCACCATTGATAGACAGGCTTGAGTGAGCGCGGTGCCAGCAGGGCCCAGAGCGCGAGTATGACGCCGATGACCCAAGGCCACAGCGGATACTTGAGTCCGAACAGCCAGGGCAGCAATGCACCAAACAGGATGGCTACAATGCCTCCCGTGACCAGTCCGAACTCGCGCAGACCTTTGCTATTCAGTTCCGGTATACCGTGCATATCTTATAATGTAGTGACTATGAAATATCACGCGACCATGGGTGCCATATCGCCGTTACGCATGGGGCGCAGACCGAGTTGCTGGAACAATGCCTCGTCCTGCGCGGCATCGGGGTTGGGGGTGGTGAGCAGTTTTTCACCATAAAAGATTGAATTGGCCCCGGCGAAAAAACACAGGGCCTGGGTTTCCTTACTCATGTTTTCTCGTCCTGCGGATAGTCGCACCATGGATTGAGGCATCAGGATACGGGCCACGGCGATGGTGCGTACGAATTCGATGCTATCGAGTGGCTCGGTATTGAACAGCGGGGTGCCCTCCACTTGGACCAGCATGTTGATGGGGACCGATTCCGGGTGGCTCGGCAGGTTAGCCAGTTGTTGTAATAGCGAGGCTCGATCCTGTTGCGACTCTCCCATACCCACGATCCCTCCGCAGCAGACATTGATCTGAGCGTCGCGCACATGTTCAAGGGTATCCAGGCGGTCCTGATAGTCTCTGGTGGTGATGATATCGCCGTAAAATTCCGGGGAGGTGTCAAGGTTATGATTGTAATAATCCAGGCCGACCTGTTTCAGGCGCTGCGCCTGTGATTGCGAGAGCATGCCCAGGGTTACGCAGGTCTCCAGGCCTTGGTCCTTTACCGTCTGGATCATCTCGATTACCTTGTCCAGTTGTTTGTCCGTGGGATTGCGCCAGGCCGCTCCCATGCAGAAACGTGAGGCTCCTTTGGCCTTGGCGGCCTGTGCATGTTCGAGGATCTCGCTCAGCGGCAGCAGACGTTCCCGCTCCAACCCGGTATCATAGTGGGCACTTTGCGGGCAATAGGCGCAATCTTCGGGGCAGGCCCCGGTCTTTATCGACAGCAGGGTGCTGATCTGCACCGCGTTGGGGTCATGTTGAGCGCGGTGCAGGGTATGGGCCCTGAACAGCAGGTCGTTGAAGGGGGTGTCGAACAGGGCGTTGATTTCGCCCAGCGACCAGTCATGGCGAAGCTGTGTTGCGATCTCTGTCATTGTTCGATACCTGTCTGCATGATCTGTGGTGGACGTGCTCACGAACCAAACACACCGAGTGCGAGAGGTCGCGGGTTTGTTGTTAGCGACTAAGATCGCCCCTACACTGGTGTTAGGGATGAATTACCCATTGCGTCATTGGGCGTAGTCTATCGTCAAGTTTGTCACTGTCAATAACTGAAACGCCGAATGCTTTACAAATGGTTAAAACCTGTTCGGGCGTCGTTGTATCCGCCGATCTGCCTGCTCTGTAAGGCACCGGGGACGGACGATCTCGACATCTGTATCGACTGTATGGAGGATCTACCCCGGATAACTCAGGCATGCCGGCGTTGCGCTATCCCTTTGAAGTCGAGTCGGGTTGAGCTTTGTGGGGCATGCCAGCATGAACCACCGCCTGTTGACAGTACCTTAGCGGTATACCTCTATACCTTTCCCGTCGATCGGCTCATCACCCAGCTCAAGTTCAGGGGAAAGCTACCCTATGCCCGTTTATTGGGGCGATTGATGACCGAATCCTTGGTAGGCTCGATAGCCGAAACCCCCGACCGCATCATCCCGGTTCCCTTACATCCCTGGCGCATCGCTACCCGCGGTTTCAATCAATCGTTGGAATTGGCCCGTGACATCTCTCGGCATCTGCAGGTTCCTATCGATATTGATAGTGTGCGAAGGATCCGACATACTCCTCCGCAGACCGGTTTACCTGAAAAGGATCGGCAAAAAAACGTCCGCCGGGCCTTCGATATACGCCCGACATTATCATTAGATCACGTGGCCATCGTGGATGATGTGCTCACTACGGGCAATACCGTGCGCGAAATGGCGCGCATGCTCAAACGTTCGGGGGTCAAACGGGTGGATGTATGGGTGTTGGCCCGAACCGCGGCTTCTTGAGCCATTCCTAGGCCGGCTGAGATCAAGGCGATTGCCCTGTGGATTGCGCGGGCTGTATTTCGCCAAATTGACCCGGCTCTCCTAGGTTAAGGTATGATCCAGGTATGATATTTATGAGCCACTGACCAGGAAAACACGACCATGCCTTATTTCATCTATAAAGTGACCCAGGCGTCCTCACCGAGGGGAAGAAAACTAGAATTGCAACACCGCTTAGATGCGTTTAAAGAGGCCAAGTTCAAGGCGCGTTCCATGCGCGCCGAGCAGGATCCCGGCGATCAGGACGTCATCAAGATCATCTTCGCGGATAACCAATCAGAGGCCGAGGAACGCCTGACTGAGGTGCGTGAAGCGCCTATATTGAAGGAGTGGGAAAAGTAATTCTCTCATCATTCGTGGAAGATATAGGCGATGGACGAAAACGAATATCGGGCGACTTATCACCAGGTCAATACACGTCGCTGTGTATTTGAAAAAGCACTCAATTCCCGGGTCTGTGCCTGTGAGCAATCTCAGCGCTTTAATATCGCCGACCGTGAAGGTGTGGCCTGCCGATCCCCCTCCGGGCAGATCTTGTGCAATGAGCTGATCCAGTTGTTCCGCCACAATGCTCGGTTTGCACTGCATATGAATCGCATCACCGGCCCACTACCACATTCCCGCGAGATCAAGGTACAGAATGGCGGGTTATTGGGCTTGCAGAAACTATTATTTGGTTCAAAAAAGCCCCAGGGCGGGGTGGAAAATATCCATGGCCTGGTGAGGGATGCGCTGGATAGATTTGGCCGTCTGGCCGATGTGCCTTTTAACGAGATTGTTCAATCGGTGGTCAGTTACAATGGCCGGCGCAGGCGGTCTAGGAAGCGATAGGGAATGCAAA
>JBDLIZ010000147.1:0-10305 GCA_039714615.1 Pseudomonadota bacterium
AAACCATAAAGCGCATCGCTATCACACCGGGAGAACCCGCGGGCATCGGCCCGGATCTGGTGGTGGAGGTCTCTCAGAACCCGCCCGATGCAGAGCTGTTTGCCATCGCCGATCCGCGGCTGTTGCAACAGCGTGCCCAGCTGCTGGACAAGCCGCTTGAAATCATTCCCTTCGACCCGGATGCCCCCGTCGAGCCCCCCACATCCGGGAATCTCAAGGTCATGCCGGTGTCTCTTGGAGCGGCTGTTTCTCTGGGTGTATTGAATCCAGAAAATGCCAATTATGTGTTGCATTGCCTCAGCTTGGCCGTCGAGGGGTGTCTGCAAGGCCGATTTGCGGCAATGGTTACCGGACCGGTACAAAAAAGTATCGTTAACGAGGCCGGGATCCCGTTTAGCGGTCACACCGAATATCTCGCCGAACGCTGCGGCGGTGGCTACCCCGTGATGTTGCTCGCCACCGAGGGTCTAAGAGTAGCCTTGGCGACCACCCACCTGCCGCTGTCCGAGGTCAGCCGGGCGATCACCAAAGGTCGTCTACGCCAGGTGATCAAGGTGCTTCATGGGGATCTCAGGGATCGATTCGGGATCTCCTCGCCGTGCATTTATGTCTGCGGTCTAAATCCCCATGCCGGAGAGGGCGGGCATCTGGGTCGCGAAGAGATCGAGGTCATCATCCCTGTGCTCGATGAGTTGCGCCACCAGGGTATCGATCTGGTCGGACCTTTGCCGGCGGATACCCTGTTTACTCCCCCAATTCTACAAGGAGCCGACGCGGTACTGGCCATGTATCATGATCAGGGTCTCCCGGTACTCAAACACCTGGGCTTTGGAAACGCCGTAAATATAACGCTAGGCCTGCCCATTATCCGTACCTCAGTGGATCACGGTACTGCGCTGGGACTCGCCGGCACCGGAAAGGCCAGCCCCGGCAGCCTGAACGCTGCGATTAAACTGGCGATTGAGTTGTGCCAAGACCCCAGCAGTCGCTCTAACCCGGACGATGAGGGTAGAGTGAGACAGCAATCAGACCTGCCCGTTCTCGGTATACAATAGCATTTTGTTCAAAGTAAGGAATCCAAAGTGAGCCTGATTCGTCCCTTCAGAGGATTGCGTCCCGATCCGCAACGAGCGACCGATGTGATTGCCCCCCCCTATGACGTTCTCAATACCGAAGAGGCGCGCCGGCGTGTCGAAGGTCGGCCCTGGAGTTTTTTGCATATTTCCAAACCGCAAATCGATCTTTCCCCGGATATCGATCCCTTTGATCCGGCGGTTTATGCCAAGGCCGCCGAAAACCTGAATCGGATGCTCAACGAGGGGATGCTGGTACGTGATGATCAACCTTATTACTATGCCTATCGGCTGATCATGGGCGAGCACACTCAGGTCGGGTTGGTCGCCACCGCCTCGGTAGCCGACTACGACAATAATCGCGTGCGTAAACATGAATTCACGCGTCCGGTAAAGGAGGGCGACCGGGTACGGCAGATCGACGCGGTCAATGCGCAGACCGGTCCAGTGTTGTTGGCCTACCCGCCGGCGCCGGAGGTGGATGACATTCTCGCTAAGGTCGCTTGTGGAGCAGGTGACATCGATGTCACGGCTGACGATGGAATAAGGCATATCCTCTGGGCGATCTCGGATAGTGACACCATTGCGCAGCTGACCCGATGTTTCGATAGCATGGCTGCGATTTACATCGCAGATGGTCATCATCGCTCAGCGGCGGCCTCCCGTATTTGCGCCCGCCGCAAGGCGGCTAATAGCGGACATACCGGTGAAGAAACCTATAACTATTTTCTCTCGGTCATATTTCCCCATCATCAGATGAGGATCCTGGACTATAATCGCGTAGTGAAAGATCTCGGTGGTCTTAATTCGGATGAGATGTTCGCCCGGGTTGGGGAAAACTTTATGATCGAGTCCTCCGACACTGCCGTAAGACCCCAGCGCCCAGCCGAATTCGGGATGTATCTCGATGGCCGATGGTATCTTTTGCGATTGCATGAGGATCTAATTCCCAATAACGATCCGGTGGCCCGGCTGGATGTCAGCCTGCTGGCGGTCCATCTGATCGAGCCCATCCTCGACATCCATGACCCACGTCGCGATGAGCGCATCGATTTCGTAGGCGGAATTCGTGGATTACGAGAACTGGAAAAGCGGGTGGACAGCGGTGAAATGGCCGTGGCCTTTTCGCTTTTTCCCACCCGTATGGAAGACCTCATGGCGGTAGCTGATGCCAATGAGGTCATGCCGCCTAAATCTACCTGGTTCGAACCCAAACTGGCCGATGGCTTGGTGTCGCATGTGCTGGATTGATCGCTGACATCTTTTCAGGTGAGAATGCGGCTGCTTAGTTACCCAAGGTGATCACCCGTAACAGATCGGTGCTACCGGCCAGCTGGCTGTAACCCGAGGTCGAAATAATGGTGTCGCCGGGTTTTATGTAGCCCCGTTCCCGGGCCCTGTTGATGGCGAATTCTATCCTTGATTGGTCGGGATGCGCGCTGTCGTAGAGCAGGGGGGTTACCCCCCAGTTCATCGACAGTCTTCTGGCAACGCACTCGGAGGCGGTGATGGCCAAGATTGGGCAATCCGGTCTGTGCTTGGATATGAGCCGGGATGTAAAACCGGTCTCCGTAAGGCTGAAAATAGCGGCGGCCTTGAGTTGTTCGGCCATTCTCACAGCACTCTGGGCGACGGCCTCGGTAATGACGTTGGAGGTATGGGGCAGAATCTTCTGTAAATATCCGTATTCCCTCAGTGAGGCCTCGGTCCGTATTGCTAGGTTCGCCATGGTTTGCACCGCTGCAACCGGATAGCGACCGGTAGCGGTTTCCCCGGATAGCATCACCGCTGAGCTGCCATCTAAGATGGCATTGGCCACATCACTGGCTTCGGCGCGTGTGGGTTTAGGATTGTGTTCCATGGAGGCGAGCATCTGGGTCGCGGTGATCACCGGTTTGCCACTCATAACGGTGGTGCGGATGATTTTTTTCTGGGTACTAGGGACATCCGCCAGAGGTAGTTCGACGCCGAGGTCGCCACGGGCGACCATGGTACCGTTGGCCGCCGCGACGATAGATTCCAGATTGGTTACCCCCGCTTTATTTTCGATCTTGGCGATAATGGGAATATCCAAGTCTTTACTGTGGAGTATTTCCCGCATCATGTGGATATCGTCGGCATATTGAATAAACGATGCAGCGATATAATCCACGTCGTTTCCAGCGGCAAAGCTTAGTTCTCGCAAGATATCATTTTGGGTTTCAGGGCTTACTGCACTGAGGGATAGCTCGGTGTTGGGCAGATTCACGCTCTTATTGTTACGTAGAATGCCGCCGTGTACCACCCGGCAATAAATGGTCTGTGGCGTTACCGATTCTACTTCAAGTTCTATCGCCCCATCGTCGATGAGTATGGCTGTGGCTCCGGAAACCTCGGAGGGCAGGGCGTTGTATGAGACCGATACCCCGCTGGCATCCCCGAGTCGGTCGTTAGTGTGCAGCGTGAAGGCCGCGCCGCTGCGCAGCTCCACCGGTTGAGTCTTAAGTCTCCCGGTGCGTATCTCTATCCCCTTGGTATCGATCATTACGGCGATATTCACCTCCGATTCGGTGGCGGCCTGGCGGATAAGCTTAATGCGCTGGTGGTGTTCCTCGAAAGTGCTGTGGGAAAGATTGAGACGAGTGACGTTCATGCCAGCCCTGATCATTGCCTTCAGGATGGCTAAGGAATCGCAGGCTGGTCCGATCGTGGCAACGATCTTGGTTTTGCGTAGAGTGGGTGTGATACTCATTAATACCTAGATCCTGCAAGTGATCGTGCTTATAGAGTGTAACCTATTGATTCGTAGAGTGAATTTGAGACCGAGTGGAATCCTTGTTGTGATTCCCGAGGGAGCAAATATCGCTATACGGATCAAGAGGTTGTGCTATGTGAGTACGATCAGTTGCAGGATCTAGGTAATAGCTACTTGATTGGTTTGTTATTTCACCTAGATCACTGCAAGTGACCGTGTTTGCAGAGTGTAACATATTGATTTGTGAAGCGAATTGGAGGCTGAGATGGAATCCCCATTGCGATTTTCAAGGGAACAAATATCACTATACGG
Organism: Pseudomonadota bacterium; assembly: GCA_039714615.1. GTDB lineage: Bacteria > Pseudomonadota > Gammaproteobacteria > JAAEPA01 > JAAEPA01 > JAAEPA01. The sequence continues at coordinate 4,120 of JBDLIZ010000147.1, forward strand.
ATCAAGAGCTTGTGCTATGTGAGTGCAATCACTCGCAGGATCTAGGAGGCTGTACGAGAATAATTACCGATCAATGGCGACAAGATTCCGAATAATCATTCAGAATTCGCCTCCTAGTATCTCATTCCGACTATTCGCCCATGGCAAATACAAGTAATGCGTTCATCTGCAATCTTCTTCCATCGAACGCAATTTTTTATCGAATAGGATTCTGGGTTTGTGGCGACCACGGCTCTCTGGTATCCTGTTATCCCGTCTTTTACTCCCCTTAGATTCTCATTTCTTGAGCGAATCCTATGACCCGATACGTCTTTATCACTGGCGGTGTCGTATCTTCACTTGGTAAGGGTATTGCCGCTGCATCGCTAGGCGCAATTCTCGCTGCCCGTGGTCTTAAGATTACGATACTGAAATTGGATCCTTACATCAATGTGGATCCTGGAACCATGAGCCCGTTTCAACACGGAGAGGTGTTTGTTACCGATGATGGCGCGGAAACAGACCTGGATCTTGGTCATTATGAGCGTTTCGTACGCTTTCAGGCCGCCAAACGGAATAACTTTACCACCGGTCAAATCTACGAAAACGTCATCCGTAAGGAGCGCCGTGGAGACTATCTCGGGGGTACGGTGCAGGTGATTCCCCATATTACCGACGAGATCAAGGCCTGCATTGAAAAGGGTGCCGGCGATGCCGATGTCGCCCTGGTGGAGATCGGAGGGACCGTAGGAGATATTGAATCGTTGCCCTTCCTGGAGGCCATCAGGCAGATGGGTGTCGAACGGGGCCACGAACACGCCATTTTTATTCATCTCACCTTGGTACCCTATATCAGTGCGGCGGGTGAGATTAAAACCAAGCCAACCCAGCACTCGGTGAAAGAGCTACGCTCTATCGGCATCCAGCCCGATATCCTGTTATGCCGGGCCGACCGTTTTCTGCCTCAGAAGGAGCGGCGCAAGATTGCCCTGTTCACCAATGTTGAGGAACAGGCGGTCATCACCGCGGTTGATGTTGAAGATATCTATGAAATCCCTCTGCTGTTGCATAAACAGATGCTCGATGAGATCGTGGTCAGCAAGTTTCGGCTGGTGAGACCGCCGGCCGATCTCAGCGATTGGCGTCGGGTGGTCGATGCCAAGCGCAATCCAGTCAATACCGTAACCGTAGCCATGGTTGGCAAGTACGTCGATCTGACCGAATCCTATAAGTCACTCAACGAGGCCCTGATTCACGCTGGAATCCAAACTCGCACTCGAGTCAACATACAGTACGTCGATTCCGAAAAACTCGAGATTCAGGGTAATGACTTGCTCAGTAAGGTGGATGCCATTCTGGTGCCCGGTGGTTTTGGTGTGCGCGGGATCGAAGGCAAAATCGCCGCTGCGCGGTTTGCTCGTGAGCACAATATCCCTTATCTGGGAATCTGTCTGGGAATGCAAGTCGCCGTGGTTGATTTTGCCCGCAACATCGCCGGTCTGGAAAAAGCCCATAGTACCGAGTTCGCTCCAGATTCACCTCACCCGGTGATCGCCCTGGTCACCGAGTGGCAGGACCGTAGTGGCAGGAAAGAGTATCGGAACCAAAAGTCCGACCTCGGGGGTAGCATGCGACTCGGGGGGCAGCAGTGTCGATTGGCATCGGGAACCTTGGCGCACACCATGTACGCCCAAGATGTGATTATCGAACGTCACCGGCATCGTTACGAGTTCAATAACAGTTATTTGGAAACATTGCAACAGGCCGGTCTGACGATATCGGGAAAGTCGGCCGATGGCTCACTCGTGGAAGTGGTCGAACTCGAGGGTCACCCTTGGTTCTTGGGGTGCCAGTTCCATCCGGAGTTTACATCCACTCCGCGCGACGGCCATCCGCTGTTTACCGGCTTTATTCGTGCGGCATTGAAACATCATGGGGTAGCCACCGAGTCGGATCGGGAACGACCCACTGAGAAACGTAAAGCAACTGCGGTATGAAACTTTGTGGATTCGAGGTGGGGCTGATGAGCGACGGACCGAACTCCTGGCCTTTAGCGAGGATGAAAGAATTGCTGACCCTGCTCAAGACCCTGGATCAAGCCGCCAAATCACGCCCGTTCATTGAGCAGTCCTTAAACAAGTCCTGATAACTATACCTATAGAGAGGAGAGAGTCATGTCTAAAATCATTGATATACGTGCCCGCGAAATCGTCGATTCTCGCGGCAATCCAACCGTTGAGGCCGATGTTGTTCTTGAGTCGGGCGCTTGGGCTCGTGCGGCGGTACCTTCGGGGGCCTCAACCGGTGCCTTGGAGGCGATTGAGCTGCGCGATGGCGATCCGGCGCGCTATGGAGGCAAAGGTGTGCTAAAGGCCATAGAAAATGCCAATGGGGAAATTCGCGAGGCCTTGTCGGGGATGGAGGCCGATGATCAAGAGCGCATCGATCAGCGCATGATTGATCTCGATGGCACTGAGAACAAAAGCCGCTTGGGAGCGAATGCCATCCTGGCCGTCTCGATAGCCACCGCCAAGGCCGCTGCGGAAGATGGAAAAGTGCCTTTGTACCGATACCTGGGGCGCAGGCATGAGTTCGTGATGCCCGTGCCGATGATGAATATCATCAATGGGGGCGCTCATGCAAAGAACAGTGTCGACCTGCAGGAGTTCATGATTCTTCCCCTAGGAGCACCAAGCATGGCCGACGCCGTACGTTATGGTGCCGAGGTTTTTCAGGCCTTGAGCAAGGTCCTTAGCAAGCGGGGGATGAATACCGCGGTAGGAGACGAAGGCGGCTTCGCTCCCGATTTACCGTCTAACGAGGCGGCTATCGAGGTGATTCTAGAGGCAATTCATAATGCCGGTTATCAAGCCGGTAAGGATATCTATCTGGGTCTCGATGTGGCCAGCTCGGAGTTCTACCGGGATGGAAAATACGTCTTGGAATCCGAAGGGTCATCCTATGATGCCTCAGGTTTTGTCGATTATCTGGCGGCCTGGGTAGATAAGTATCCGATCATCAGCATTGAAGACGGCCTGGCCGAGAACGACTGGGAAGGTTGGGCGTTGCTGACCGAGGCTTTGGGCAATAAAGTACAGTTGGTGGGCGACGACCTATTTGTCACCAACACCCAAATCTTTAAACGGGGTATAGAAAAAAGTATCGCCAATTCGATCTTGATCAAGCTGAACCAGATCGGCACCATGACCGAAACCTTGGAAGCCATTCGCATGGCGCATGATGCGGGTTACACTGCTGTGGTTTCCCACCGTTCTGGCGAGACCGAGGACGTCACCATTGCAGATCTCTCGGTAGCCACTGGCACGGGACAGATCAAAACGGGCTCCTTATCCCGTTCGGATCGGGTTGCAAAATACAATCAGTTGATCCGCATCGAAGAGGCACTGGGAGTCAATTGCAGATATGCGGGCCACGAGGTGTTTAAACAACTTGCTTAACAAATCACAGTTTCACCGATGATTGATTCTCGGACAAGCTCCTAGTGCTCTATCGATGGGTATGGCCATGAAACCGATCATTGCCCTACTGGTTTTGCTTTTAGTGTTGCTGCAATACAAGCTGTGGTTGGGCGATGGGAGTATTCCCGAAGTATGGGGCTTGAATGAGGCCTTGAGTCGGCAGGGACAGGAGAATAAACGTTTGCGCGAGCGTAATCTTATCCTGGAGGTTGAGGTCAAGGATCTCAAGCAGGGACTGGAGGCGATCGAGGAACGGGCGCGCCGGGGGCTGGGTATGATCAAGAGGGGGGAGACCTTCTATCAGGTTGTTGAACCTCTAGCGCAAAGATCCCAGGTATCCGAACGATGACCGCTGCTGCCCACTGGGTGGTTATTCCCGCCGCCGGTGTCGGTAAAAGAATGAATGCTGAATGCCCCAAGCAGTACCTCAGTCTGGGGCGTCAGACGGTGATTGAACATACCCTGGATCGGTTTCTCCGGGTACCACAGATTACCGGGATCGTGGTGGCGCTGGATCCTCAGGACGCCTTTTGGCCAAGCCTAAAAATTACCTGTGATAAACCGTTGTTAACGGTGGCCGGCGGCAAGCAACGCTGCCATTCGGTATTGAACGCCTTGGAGCATCTTGCCGATAACGCCGAACCCCAGGATTGGGTGCTGGTACACGACGCGGCACGGCCTTGCCTGAGTAATGCCGATTTGCTACGGCTTATCGATACTCTTGACCAAGATCCCGTGGGAGGGATACTGGCGGTGCCGGTTAGGGATACCATCAAGCGTGGCGATATGCAGCTAAGGATTGCCGAGACCGTAGACAGGTCGGGGCTGTGGCATGCTCTGACACCCCAGATGTTTCGTCTGGAGATGCTCAATAGGGCGTTGCGGCAGAGTTTGGCAGACGATTATCTGGTGACCGACGAGGCCTCTGCGATGGAATACATCGGATTGAAACCTAGACTGGTGGAGGGGCGCGCCGATAATATCAAGATTACCCGCCCCGAAGACCTGGGTCTGGCGGAGTATTATCTAGATCATTAAGCCATGAGAATCGGTCACGGTTATGACGTACATGCCTTCTGCAAAGGTGATTTCATCATGCTCGGAGGAGTAAGGATTGCCTATTCCCATGGAATGAAGGCCCATTCGGATGGCGATGTACTGATCCATGCCTTATGCGATGCTCTGTTGGGGGCGGCGGCCCTGGGCGATATTGGTCGCCATTTCCCGGACCATGATGAGGCCTTTCGTGGGATCGACAGTCGTGTGTTGCTACGCCGTGTTGCGGGATTGGTGGTACAGAAAGGTTATATGTTGAATAACGTGGACAATACGGTGATCGCTCAGTCCCCTAAACTTGCACCGTACATCGACGCGATGAGAAAAAACCTGGCTGCGGATCTGGGGCTTGCTGTCGACAGGGTTGGGATCAAGGCCACCACCACGGAAGGGCTGGGTTTTGCCGGGCGCAAAGAAGGTATCGAGGTGCACTCCGTGGTGTTGATCCAATCCGGTAAATAGCGGGTGGTGTCTCACAAACGGCGGCCCGGAGAAAGGGACTGTCGGATAAAGCACAATCCACTGAGCAAGACAGGAAAGTAAGGTGTTAAGGGTTCGTACCTATTTGCTTTTAATGTCGTGTCTTATGCTGTTCCTGCCGGGCGTTATTTACGCCGGGGCGGAATTGCAAAACCAGCTCAAGGGCCATGCCTCTCCCTATCTTGCCCTGCATGGGGAGGATCCCGTGCATTGGCAGACCTGGGGGCCGCAGACGATCGCCTCGGCACGAAAATCAAACAAACTGATGTTCGTCTCCAGTGGCTATTTTTCCTGCCATTGGTGTCATGTCATGCAGCGGGAGAGTTATAAGAATAAGGCCATAGCACAGATCCTCAATGAACGTTTCATCCCGATTAAAATCGACCGCGAACTGGAGCCGGTGCTCGACGAATGGCTCATGGCATTCATCCAGGAGACGCGGGGTCATGGGGGGTGGCCGTTGAATGTGTTCCTCACCCCGCAGGGGCATCCCCTGGTCGGGGTGCTCTACCTGCCCCCGGAGCAATTCAAGGATTACCTACTGAAGCTCGATCACATTTGGAATCAAGACCGGCAGGGATTGACAGAGACCGCGGCCAACGCCGCCTGGGTAATGAACAAGCGGCAGCAGGTGGCGCAAGGTCTAATCCCTGATATTCAACCTTTCGAACTAGAGCAGCAATTGAACTCGCAGGCCCTGAAAATAGCCGATGAAATGGCCGGAGGTTTTGGTCAGCAGACGAAATTTCCACTGAGTCCGCAGCTCTCGGCCCTGCTCACGCTCTACGCTAAACAATCTTCGCAACAGATGGGCGACTTCCTCAGTTTGACCTTGCAGCAGATGGCGGACAATGGCCTGTACGATCGCTTGGGTGGCGGATTTTATCGCTATACCGTCGATCCATATTGGCGAATTCCACATTTTGAAAAAATGTTGTATGACAATGCCCAGTTGGTCGCGGTTTATTTTCGTGCAGCCGAGATTTTCTCACGCCCGGAGTTTGAAAACACGGCCTTCTTTACGCTTGATTTTCTGCTGCGAGAAATGAGTACGGACGAGGGTGGTTTCGTGGCCTCACTGTCTGCCGTGGATGAGCAAGACCGGGAAGGGGCTTATTATCTGTGGGATAGAGAAACCCTTCACGAAATACTCAGCGATCAGGAATATGACATCGCCATCATGGCCTGGGGG
>JBDLIZ010000148.1:0-10283 GCA_039714615.1 Pseudomonadota bacterium
TTCTGTTATGGTTTTACGATTCTGACTTGTTACGGCTATTTTCATTATCAGCCCTTTGGGAATATATTGAGAAGATAGAGAAGAAAAGGGTCAAATCTGTCTATTTATTATATTTTCCACCCGTCGCGGATGGGTTTTTGAGACGTAGAATACAACTCCTCGATGTCTTTTAGCTTACCTAGCATTCAGGATTTTTAACATAAGCGATGGGCTTTGCAAAATAGTTTCTCAATAAATCGAATTTATTGATTCTGATCAGTGTATAGTTCGAAGTTGTATTTTAGTATGAAATAATAGGTTTGTAGGCGTAAGCTGTAAGGCAATGCGCGCCCCCCTGAATAACCTTTTTAATCAATCTGAAATAAATCATTAAGCCGGAGGAGTCGTTTGTATGAGGCGTATCTATTTTCTTGTTCCTGATCATGACACGACAAAGACAATTGTTGATGAGCTTCTTTTAGCGCGCATCGAAGAACGCCACATTCATGTCATCGCCAAGGAAGGAGCACCGATGGATGAGTTGCCCGAGGCCACCTTTCTGCAGAAGTCAGACTTCGTGCCCGCTCTGGAACGGGGCATGACCTTAGGGGGGGCGACTGGAATTGTAGCAGGACTGGTGGCAATGACGTTTCCACCAGCCGGGCTTGTGCTGGGTGGTGGCGCTGTGCTGGCCATAGCATTGGCGGGTGCCGGTGTAGGGGCCTGGCTCTCCAGCATGATCGGAATCAGCCTGCCGAACTCATGTCTGAAAAAGTTTGAAGACGCCATCGAACAAGGCGAATTCTTGATGGTGGTGGATCTTCCCAAGGAGAGGAGAGAAGAGATTGACGAACTGGTAAAACAGCATCATCCAGAGGCGGATATTGGGGGTACAGAGCCCCATGTTCCACCTTTTCCCTAGATCTTCTGCCCGCGGTTTGGTGGGGCAGCCGTAACGAATCAAGTACTTCATGTATAAACAAGATTTCTATCAAATGGAGGTTAGGAGATGAAGAGTTTGTTGAGTTTTGTAGTCGGCGTGCTTGTCGGAGCCGGGATTCTGGGTGCAATTGCCTGGAACGTTGCACCGAAGATGATGCTGGTCGAACTGGCAAGCCCCTACGGGCTGGAGGAGACCGTCGCGAAGATCAAGGAGAATGCTGACAAGATCAACAAAGCGCAAGGCACCAAATGGGTGAGCCCAAGCGTCAAGGCTCTGCATGAGTCGGTCAAGAAGCACGGCGGCCCGGACCTGTTGCCGGTCATGCTGGTGGATCTGTGCGAACCCAACCACGCTAACAGTATTCTAAAAAACGACGACGACCGCATCCTTTCAGTCATGATGCCCTGTACCATTTCGGTCTATGAAAAAAGCGACGGAAAGACCTACATCGGCCACATGAACGCCGGACTAATGGGGGGCCTGTTCGGGGGCAACGTGGCTGAGGTCATGGGAGTGGTGGATGGCCAGCAGCATGACTTTCTTTCGTTCGCGGAGAAGTAATTTCCCCGAATTTCTGCCGCAATTCATACTGCAAAAAACGGTCTATCTACTTTCAGACGGGTGTAACCCGTCGAGCGCTTTCTCTTGGTCTGGAGAGTACCGGTCAGGGGTGTCGGCGGCATGGAGGCCGCCGTCAAGCCTACATGGAGGTATTTACGGCGTCCCCTGGCCGGTACTCTCCCCAGACCTAATGCACTGAATAGCGGGCGACGGATTACACCCCTTTCAGACGGTGGTCTCTCAGAACTGGAGTGATAAATAGTTTCGCCTTTTCTAAAATATTTGTGGGTAATTCAAGCCCTTTCGACTCGTTTGCAAATGTAAAGAAAAAACCCGCATTCTGGTCGGCCCCCTTCTGATCCTTTAAATTCCTATCTCGAGTGTTGATCAGGAAGATGTGCACTGCGATGTGGACCGCCTGGAGCAACTGGCCGGAGAATAGCCGGGCGCCTGGAACACTATTGCCAGTAAAAAAATCAGTTCCATTGTCTGGTGACAGTAACGGTTTGATTGCCGGCATCATGCAGAATTGCGATGACCCGATTCCGCCACATCTCCCGGAACTGTTGCCGAACAGAATCCTTCCCATCACCTTGCAGGATCTGTTGCAGAAGGGGGTTCATGTCAGGATCAGGCGGGATGCTGGATGGATCGTAAGCCACGTTTACTGATTCATGGTTATCGATACGTTGAAAGGTAAACGTTCCGGTTGGATTGGATGCAAAGTCCATCAATCTGTGACGGGCATATTGCCCACCCAAGCCATGAAAGCCATTCGTGGCGGCGGCACCAGTCAATAGCGTGAATACCTGACTAATGGGACCGTTTACGCCCTGATCCACCGGGCCCGGTATGGTGATGTGGATCTCTCCACGCCTGGGTATCTCATCGCCATATAGCACCTGCATGGCATGGATGGCCATCAGAAACGCACCGGAAACCGTCGGGCAGGCATGTCCGGAGAGTTTGACGACATCATCAAAGGTGTAGTGGAAATAACCATCTCCTGCGCCAAGCAGCTCGGCCAATGAATCAAAGAATGTAATGGATGGTGTTGTAGGGAATTGCGCGGTCATCGATAAGTATCATGCAGTAAGGAATGCTACCTAAATAACTTCCCCAACTGACTTGCCTTATCGTCCGTCTTCGGCGTTGCGACAACAGTTACATAGCTAGGCTATGCGCCTGTTATCGCGCCTTGAATACGAACGATCATTCGGCGCCAGTTAGGGAAGTTATTTCGTTCGCACTCCTAATGTGGTTTGGAATGTGTGTAGCTGGTTCCAATACTAGCATTCCAGGCACATCTTATGCTCTTTAATTGCTGAGTGAATGACTATGATTTCTATCAATGGATAATCGATCAGGTTCTTACTAGCTTGGGCCACAGGAACCCCGTACTCTTCCTGTAGTTTTCGTATTCCGGCAAGATTCTCATGAACTTACGCTCTTCAATCTTGGCGCGCACGATCTGTAACGAAACCGCGACGATAAAAAGATAAAGACCAACTGGCGTTCCAGACAGGATGGCAATTCCAAAGATATGTATGATCTCACCAAAATATAGGGGATGGCGTATTCTGGCGTAAGGGCCTGTGGTAATCAGTGTGCGCACGGCAGCACGTAGACCAAATGAGCGTTTCAGGTAACTGATCGCCCATATGCTAAAGGCAGCTCCAATGAGACCGATGATAAAACCTGATATGTTGATATAGAAACCGAACAGGGGACTGATGTCTCTGAGCATTTCCAGGGTTTCCTGCGAATAACCGGGCACGAACTGCCGGACTTGCGGAAAAAACAACAGGGTGAAACCTATGACGGGAACGAATACGGTAAATAACGGAAACAGGTTTTCCCAAAAACCCTGGGGTTTGCTTTTGGCCTCTCCGCGCACAATAAAGCTGTAAAATGCTAGAAAATCAAAAGCCAGCGCCGTTATGAAGTAGAGGATGTATGTCAACTCGTTAGTCAGATAATACACGCCGCCCTGCCCATATTGATCCAGGCTGCCGATATTTTTCAACATCATCCAAAGATTCGGCTTGTCGATCAGATAGCTCCAGAGCGCATACGTCTTGCTCCCGACAATCAGCCCGAAGACCAGGATGGGTGCTCCATCCAACTTGAATTTCTCGGTTAGTGTCATGCCTTCACTCCATAATCAATATAGAACGATCCCAGTGATAAGAGTCTGACCAGTCAAATCTCTTGCATGCCTACACCAAAGAGTTGTTCAAATGCAATGGAGTCTTCAAAAGAAGTTTATCTGACTGGACTAGATGAATTTTTATTCTGTTGCCATCAATCTACCAGATAGTCTCAACATCCTCTATACCCTAGGAGCCTGTTGGACTTAGCCCGGATGTTTCATAAATTTCACACGCCCTCGCTTGATCCTTGTATCCACAAGGGATTTTGCTCAGTCGGCCGTAATCGTGGATACGCCGCTCCTTCACAAAATCCCTTGTGGAAACAAATCTCTGCGCGATCATCGCGCGAATTCATGAAATATCCGGGTTAGGATTAGTCTACTGCGCTGATGGGAAAGCAGCCAGAATTTCCCCGATTTTTATTCGGTGCATCCATGCGCCTTTCCCCGTCGGGGCTTGCGCGAAAATCCGCTCCTGGCGAATGTATCGTTGCGTAGAACCACTATACATTGTCTGGGGTATCGGTGATGCTAATAACGGTGTCTCTGGGGCATCCGCACTGTAGGATGTCGTGCCCAACTGAAGCAGCATATCTTTAGTCTCTTGGGTTAACCACTTATTATCCCGGAACTCAATGGCGATTTTATCGGGATGACCGAAGCTGAGGATTGACCTTTGCAGGTACTCGGGATTATAGGGTGCCCTGGGGGGGAGCTGGAGGAGGATCAGACCCGGCTTCTCCTGGAGCAACGAAGCGGGGCGTGAGAATGCCCGGATATCTTTACAGCAATAACCCCTTGACGATGACATCCACTGCCTCCTCAGGTGTCAGCCCACGGGACATGAGGGTCTCCATCTGTTTTTTATCCACCGTTCCAATGGCAGCCTCGTGAGTGATCTTTGCCAAAGGATGTGAAACTCTGACGATGGGAATCGATTCTGCCACGGCCTGGTCCTTTAGTATTTCCATGCAGTCCATGTGGCCCCGGGTCGCCTCGGCATTGCCTTCGGTAATGGAAATGACCTTGGCATGTGCCTCGTTCTCCAGCACCACCCGGCTTTTTATCAGACTGCGGGCCCTATACCCCGATAGCGTCACATGCTCCTTGATACGAATCTCATCGGTGACATGGCCAAACACCCGGGAGGTCATCTCGGTCACACTGTGGGCATCGGATTCGACCTGGTAGTCCATATCCAGTTTTCCCACCCGACCGTTGGTGAGGGAAAAATTTGAAAAATAGCGCCCCTCTGGCCCGACGTCAACTTTGACGCGGGGTAATACCTGAATTCCACCGGAAAAACCATGGTAATGGGCTTCCGTGTAGCGCATCTCGGCGCCCTTACCAACATTGACTACCTCTTCCATTTGATGGACACCGAACTCCACGTTGGTAAAAAGGCAATGCGCAATGAAGCTGGCGCGGGAGTGGTCCTCCAGCTGGATCGACATTCGCACCCGCTGAGTGCCGTAACGCTGCAGCATGCCGAAGCAGAGGTGAATGGGGTTGGCAACCTTTGTTCCCGCAGTTACAGTGATCTCAGCCTCAATCCACTCTGCGTCTTCTTGAGCCCTGATATGCACCCCTGATATGCCTTGCTGACTCAGAAGTGTATGACCATCGGCCATCAGATGGGCGACTCGGTCATCAGACAGGGCTCGACTATCCCAGCCGGCCGTATTCAGTAGATTCAGTAATTCCCTCAGCCTACTCATCAATGGCACACCCTGCCGTCGCACACGACACAGCTACGGTTGCTGTATTTCTCGACCACGGTTTCGGGTTCACCGGTAAAGATGATTCTGCCGGCGCACAATAAGGAGGCGAGATCCGCGATAGACGCCATCTCTTCTCGGTGGGAGATGAGCAGTACGCCCGCCCCTTGTCTACGCAGCGTCTGAATGACAGTTTTGATCTCTCCAATCGACAGCAAATCAATACCGGCGGCAGGTTCATCGAGAATAGCGAGCTTTGGTCTCATGACGACAATAGATGCCAACTCAATCCGCTTTCTCTCGCCTCCGCTCAGCGATTTATCTACCCGCCGGTCCAGATATTTTTCAGGGTCAAGCCCAACGCTTTCCAAGGCTTTCCCGGCATCGAGAGCGTTTGCTCTGAGGCTCAGATAGTCCTTAACCGAAAGACCCTCGAACCTGGCAGGTTCTTGCCATGCCAGAGTAATACCAAGACGGGCCCGCTCATGCAAAGGCAACTCCGTTATTAAGCGATCCTCGAACAAGATTTCACCCGATTCAGGCCTATAGCCTGCACAGCCCATGATAACCCGCGCCAGGGTAGTTTTCCCGGTACCATTGGTTCCCAGCAGGGCATGGATTTCACCTTTTTTAACGGCAAAATCAAAACCGTCTAGAATTTTCATTCCATCTGCCCGGAAACTCAGATTACTGACCTTGAGTAAAGGGGGACTCATGCTTGCAATTATTTAGGTAAACAGACTCTGTCGACAATTAAGGCATGCTGGCCAAAAACCGTCTCGCCGGCATGTTGACTAAGGCTCAATTTGACATGCCTTCCTTTGGGTTTGGGAGACCTGCCAATTTACACAGCATGCGTACCGGACCATGGGGGAAAAGCTCATACAAGAATTTTTTGTATGCCTCTTGTTCATGAAAGTGTTGACCGTGATGCTTACCCAAGGTGAGTACGAGTTTGTGCATCGTGGGATGAACTTTGTTCTCCTGGTAGTACTCCCGAAAATACTCTATCAGACCTCGTGCAGTCTCACTCACTGGTTTATGTTCTGACTCATGCTGTTTTATCAGCGCCTCTGCGACCTCTTCATTCCAGTCATCCGGGTTAATGAGGTATCCCTCTTTGTCGGTCTCAATGACATTACTGTTTACTTCTATGTTCATTTTACTACTCCTCATTTTCTTGTTGGGCTAAGAAGCTGTTTTAAAACCCCTCAGGTGAGTGCGAGACAAGGCATTGTCTCCGTTGCGGCCTCGATAGGGATCATCATAAGGTTGACTACGAATGTGTCCTTCAACTTCGACCGAACCTTGCTCCGTGACCCCGGCCCCGGCCTTTACCAAAAGCTTTACCGCGTCCGCCTTCAGACCCTCGTCCACCACCGCGCTCAACGCAGCGTTGAAATGCGGGTAAATGATGATCCCGGGAGGCAGTCTGCAGACGCCGTAAAACATCCGCCACATCGGGCAGGTCTGCTGCTTGAATCAGCCGGTTGTACATGGCGACGTTCTCGATCTCTGCCGCAGCACCGATTTCGCATGCCTCCAATAGGTTGTCCGGAGTAGTAATCCGCTCTGGGTCTGGTTTCGGCGGAAGCGGAATAGCGTGTTTTTCATAGAGTGGTAGCAGTAAATCGATATGCCTCTGCTCAGCCTCTACGATGTTGATAAATGGGCGGACGGGGCCGAAGGTATCAATGATCTTTTGATAGGTATCTCGGGACTTATATTCGTCCAGCAGGGCCTCGTTCAGGACTTCAGCTAGCGCTTTGTTCATAGTGGATTTCTCCTACATCAGCTCGGTGGTTTTGGTTGATTGGGTCCACCTGGAAGCCATTAGAGGTATCATAATAAGAAATACTCGTGCTCACATTGATAAATATCATAAGAAATAAAAAATAATAGTTACGGAATAAAAAAGGTGGTGTTATGTTGATTTTTGGTCCTGTTCCTTCACGTCGACTCGGCCGCAGCCTGGGCATCAACAATATCCCGTTCAAGGCCTGTTCCTATTCCTGTGTCTATTGCCAGGTCGGGCCAACCGGAACCACTGAGTTTGTCCCGCGTGTATTTTATACGCCGGATCAGATCTATGAGGAGGTGTTGGAACATATTGAGCGTATTCAGAAAAAGGGTGAGCAGATCGACTATCTGAGCTTTGTCCCGGATGGTGAACCCACCCTAGACTCGATGTTGAGCGAGACCATCGAGCGTTTGCGCCCAGTGGGCATCCCCATTGCAGTCCTCTCCAACGCATCTCTGATTTGGCGTGAAGAGGTTCGCGAAACCCTGATGCAGGCGGACTGGGTTTCCCTCAAGGTAGATGCTATCGAAGAAGACCCATGGCGCCGGGTCAACCGGCCCCATCAATCCCTGGATCATCAGGCCATATTGGACGGCATGTTGGCATTTGCAGGGGATTTCAAAGGTACCTTGGCAACAGAATCGATGCTGCTCAGAGGTCTGAATGATAGTGACCGAGCGGCAAGCCAGTTGGCAGACTTTCTTGGCAAACTAAAACCCAATAAAGCCTATCTCTCTATTCCTACTCGGCCGCCTGCGGAAAAGGGCGTTCACGCCCCAAACGAAGCGATCCTGAATCGTATCTATCAGATGATCAGTCAGCAAGTAAGTCATCTGGAGCTGATAACAGAATACGAAGGCAACACCTTCGCATCCACCGGTGACGTGGCGGAGGATCTGCTGTCGATCACATCCGTACACCCGATGCGTGATGAAGCGGTGCAGGAACTGCTGACCAAAACGGGAACGGATTGGCATCTGGTAGAGCAATTGATTGAGGACCGCCGACTTATGCAGACAGAGTACGAAGGGCGAAAATTTTATATCCGTCGTATACAGTGATGTTCTAAGGAGGTCACTATGTCGCAACAGCGTCCAGTTACTATCGACGGCAACGAGGCAGCTGCACATATTGCTTACTTGACCAACGAGGTCATAGCGATCTACCCCATCATGCCGGCCTCTATGAGATGCTGGAAAAGGCGAAACTGGGTGGGCTGTTCCTGCTCAATTCGCCGGTCGGGCCGCGCGAGCTATGGGACACGTTGCCACTGAGTGTACAGTCGCAGATCATTGAGAAAAAGATTGCATTCCATGCTATCGACGCCTATCGCATCGCAGATCAGCTAGGCCTGGGTCACCGTATCAATACCATCATGCAGGCATGCTTGTTTGCCATTTCCGGGATACTGCCGTGGGAGAAAGCTATTGCAGCCATCAAGCATGCCGCACGGGAATCCTATGCCCGCGCAGGGCTACGCATGCGTATCACCGTAGACAAGTTGGCGCAGTATCGAGTCTGTTCAGGATACGTGTAAAAAGTAGTAACCTCAGCGCAATGCCGTGGTTCTCTGTCTTCGATGACTACCCGATCGGCGATCAGCCGTTGAAAGTCCAGTGATGACTCAAAGCCGCCGCTCGGTTTCCGTGGACGAATGCTCTAATTCGGCCACAAGCAGACTAGGTCAGAGCTCCTTCCCAATCCCCTTTTGATACAATTCACAGTCCTCGCAGACAAAGTGGAAAGACTAAGGGTGGTATGCCATGAAAAAACGCAACTTAGGAAAAAACGGGCCATCAGTCGCCGCGATCGGTTATGGCGCCATGGCTCTTGAAGGTTATTATGGCCAGTCAGATGATGCACAAGGCGTTACGACGATCGCCGAGGCGGTGAACCTGGGCATGATGATCGACACCGCCGATGGTTATGGCAATGGCCACAACGAAGGACTTGTCGGCCGTGCGCTCGCACAACATGACGGCAAGGCGTTCATCGCCACCAAGCTCGGTATCGTGTTCGATGAAAACGAAGAAGGAACAAAATTCCCGACAAATTGGGGTTTTTCCCTCACAGTCAACGGCAGGCCAGACTATGTGTCAAAAGCCATCGACGCCAGCCTGCGCAGGCTCGACGTCGGCACAATCGATCTGTTGTATCTTCACTTTCCCGACCCCGCCGTTCCGATCGAGGACACTGTCAGCGCTATGGCCGAAGCGGTTAGCGCTGGTAAGGTTGCACATCTCGGTCTGAGCAATGTAACTGCTGAACAGACGCGACGGGCGCAAGGTGTCCATCCGATTGCCGCCGTCCAGTATGAATATTCCCTGTGGCGCCGCGAAGCCGAGGCCGAGTTGCTGCCGAGTTTGCGCGAATTGGGCATTTCGTTGGTTGCCTGGTCGCCATTGGGTGCAGGCTTTTTGGCTGGCGCGATGAACGCACCTACAGAAGGCGATTTTCGTCAAAAAAATCCGCGCTTTAGCGGAGAAAACCTGACAGCCAACCAGGATCGCTTTGCACCGCTGTTGGACCTGGCGCGCGAAATCGGTGCAACCCCGGCGCAACTAGCGCTTTCGTGGCTGTTGCATCAGGGGCCGGACATCATTCCCATTCCTGGGACCCGCCAGGTGACGCACCTGCGTGAGAATGCGGATGCTGCGGCCATCACATTAAATGAGGATATGCTGGCCCAGATCGACCGCTTAGCTCAACCCGGCGCAACGGCGGGAGGAACACTGCTGTAGCCCCTCATGAGACATGAAAAGAAGCATGTTAACGCGGCAAATCGGAACCTCTGACAGGAAAGTCTCAGCTATTGGGTTGGGCTGCATGGGCATGTTTGACAGCGAACATGGAAACTAGTCCGCTCAGGGTCGGGTCCTGTCATTCGCCCGCCCGAAGAAGATATCTTTATGCGCCCCCAATTATATTGCAGTGCAATAGGCGGCAGTCGGCCAAAACCAGACAGTCACAATTCTTGAAAATTAACTGTTATGTGGGCAGAAATCCTGCGAAAATTTACGAGAAAGAAACCCATGCAATCAGAGGAGGCTCGATATGGCTGCTATTTTATTTGTGCGTGTAAAATCCCAACTTGACGCAAAAGAACTCGAACATCGATTAATCGAACGC
>JBDLIZ010000149.1:0-10261 GCA_039714615.1 Pseudomonadota bacterium
GATCTTAAACGCCAGGGACGCAAACAGTTCATCATCGGAGGGTTTTCGCTCACCCTCAGAGGACTGCGCATCATCTAGGATCCCCCTGATCGGCGGCACATCGATGGGCGATGGCATGTAATAGATGATGGCATCCAACATGGCCTGCACGCCCTTGTTCTTGAACGCCGAACCACATAATGTCGGAACCACTTCGTTACCCAGGGTGCGCAGACGCAGACCCTCGCGGATCTCCTCGTTGGTCAGTTCACCCTCTTCCAGATACTTGTCCATCAGTTCCTCGGTGCCCTCGGCGGCGGCTTCCACCATGATTTCGCGCCAATGGACACACTGCGCTTTCATGTCATCCGGAATTTCTTGGGCCTCATAGGTGACACCCACATCGCTCTCATTCCAGTAAATCGCCTTCATAAGAACGAGATCTACAACACCAACGAAATTTTCCTCTGCCCCGATGGGCAGTTGCACGGGTATAGCACTCGATCCGAGTCGGTCCTTGATCTGATCGACCACCCGCAGAAAATCCGCCCCGGCCCGATCCATCTTGTTCACAAAGGCAAGCCGCGGCACTTTGTATTTATTGGCCTGCCGCCACACGGTTTCCGACTGGGGCTCAACACCGCCCACGGCACAAAACACCGCACAGGCCCCATCCAGCACCCGTAGCGAGCGCTCGACTTCAATAGTGAAGTCTACATGCCCAGGGGTATCGATGATATTGATGCGGCTTTCGGGAAACTGCTTATCCATGCCCTGCCAGAAGCAGGTGGTCGCTGCCGAGGTGATCGTGATTCCCCGTTCCTGCTCCTGTTCCATCCAGTCCATGACGGCGGCACCATCATGAACCTCACCGATCTTGTGTGAGATACCAGTATAGAACAATACTCGCTCGGTAGTGGTCGTCTTACCAGCATCGATATGTGCCATGATACCAATATTTCGATAGCGTTCTATGGGTGTTTTACGCGGCACTGTGGTGTCCCTCTAACTTTACCATCGATAATGCGCGAAGGCCTTGTTAGCCTCCGCCATGCGCAGGGTATCTTCGCGTTTTTTTACCGCCGAACCTTTACTGTCAGCAGCATCCATCAACTCACCTGCGAGTCTGTTTACCATCGACTTTTCACTACGTCTACGAGCGGACTCTACAATCCATCGCATCGCCAACGCCATCTGACGCACCTGTCGAACCTCTACCGGCACCTGGTAGGTAGCGCCACCTACCCGCCGGGATTTAACTTCAACTAGAGGGCGCACTTTACCAAGCGCTTCACTGAAAACCTCCATGCCATCACGGCCTTTTTTTTCGGCGATCATATCCAAGGCACCATAGACGATATTTTCCGCTATGGATTTTTTCCCGGACTTCATCACCGTATTGATGAATTTTGCGAGGGTGGCATCCCCAAACTTGGGGTCTGGGAGGATTTCCCATTTAGAAACTTGTTTTCTTCTTGACATAGCTAGATGCCCATCTTGTTGATGGTTTAAGTCTTGGGGCGCTTGGCGCCATATTTAGAGCGGCCTTGACGGCGGTTTTGTACGCCTTGTGTATCTAGGCTACCCCGCACTGTGTGGTAGCGAACACCCGGCAGATCCTTGACTCGGCCACCCCGAATGAGCACCACCGAGTGCTCTTGCAGATTATGACCTTCACCACCAATATAGCTGGTAACTTCATAACCGTTGGTCAGGCGAACACGCGCCACCTTGCGCAAGGCCGAATTCGGTTTCTTTGGTGTCGTAGTATATACACGAGTACATACCCCTCGCTTCTGCGGACTGGCCTCCAAGGCCGGAACATTACTTTTTTCTATTTTACGCTTACGCGGTTTGCGTACCAATTGGTTAATCGTAGCCATGCAAGCTATCTTCCCATGTAAAATCTAAATAAGTTTTCGATTGCAGCCACCAAGGAATCTCTGGAAAGCGGCTTCTTCCTACCGGTGAAAAAATAAACGATAGGCCAGCAAAACCAGCCTGTTAAAGAGGACGCGAAATTTTAGGTAGTGCGCCAACGCATGTCAAGCGATCACCGAATATTAATGAGCATCAACTCGCATGAGCCCCGCTATCCTGCGCTAGCCCCGGCATTGCATTCTTCTCTATCGATACTTCTTTTTCTACGGGCAGCTCCATCTCCAGTTTTGCTGCATCACGTTTCCTTCGTCGTTCACTATGGTAGGCTTGGCCGGTTCCAGCGGGAATGAGACGGCCTACGATGACATTTTCCTTCAACCCACGAAGCTTATCTCGACTTCCCCGCACGGCAGCCTCGGTGAGCACCCGGGTGGTCTCCTGGAACGAGGCAGCGGAAATAAACGACTCGGTCACCAGGGAGGCCTTTGTTATCCCCAACAACACCGGTTCATACCCTGCAGGGTGCTTTCCTTCCCGTTCCATACGTTCATTCTCATCCAACAACCGGGCACGCTCTAATTGCTCGCCCCGTAGATACCGAGTATCGCCAGAACTCGTGGCAATGACCTTCCGCAGCATTTGCCGGATGATGACTTCAATGTGTTTATCGTTGATCTTGACACCCTGCAAACGATACACATCCTGTATCTCCTGAATAAGATATTCCGATACGGCACTAACCCCCAATAGCCGCAAGATGTCATGTGGATTGAGTTCGCCGTCGGCGACGACCTCACCCTTTTCGACGTGCTCGCCTTCAAATACATTGACATGGCGCCACTTAGGGATAAGTTCTTCAACAGTCTCACCATGTTCATTGGTAATGGTCAAACGCTGCTTGCCTTTGGTCTCCTTACCAAACCCGACGGTCCCCGTCTGGAGTGCCAGAATGGCCGACTCCTTGGGCTTGCGGGCCTCGAACAGATCAGCCACCCGCGGTAGACCCCCCGTGATATCGCGGGTCTTGGAAGATTCCTGCGGGATCCTTGCCACGACATCGCCCACATTGACCTCAGCCCCGTTTTTGAGATTGAATACCGCACCGGGTGGCAGGGCATATTGAGCGGGAATATTGGTGCCGACAAGAAAGAGTTCCTTATCCCCTTGATCCACCAGCTTGACCATGGGCCGCAGGTCCTTACCAGCCACACCACGCGTCTTGGGGTCGGTGATCACGGTGGAGCTAAGTCCGGTCACCTCATCGATTTGCTTACTCACGGTGACTCCTTCGACAAAATCGAGCAACTTGACTTTTCCCGCAACCTCCGTGACGATGGGGTGAGTGTGAGGATCCCAGTTGGCCACCATCTGTCCGGCCTCGACGGCATCCCCTTCATCGACAGAGATCACCGCCCCATAGGGGATCTTATAACGTTCCTTCTCCCGCCCATGGAGGTCGATCACACTCAGCTCACCTGAACGCGATACCGCGACATTATTTCCTTTCTTATGCTTGACCGATTTAAGGTTATGCAGGCGAATGGTACCACTTGATTTGACGGCGATATTGCTGGCGGCCGCGGCACGACTGGCCGCGCCACCGATATGGAAGGTACGCATAGTGAGCTGAGTGCCCGGCTCACCGATGGACTGAGCGGCGATAACCCCCACCGCTTCGCCTTTGTTAACCCGGTGTCCGCGCGCTAGATCGCGACCATAGCAGGTTGCACACACCCCATAACGGGACTCGCAAGTGATGGCCGAGCGGACCCTGATCTCGTCAACCCCCAATTCCTCGAGTCGATCGACCCACTGCTCATCGAGCAAGGTGCCCGCAGGAATCGCCTTGCCCTTTTTACCCGGCAGTACCAGCTCTTCAGCAACCACCCGTCCCAGCACCCGTTCACGCAGCGGCTCAACCACGTCACCGCCCTCGATTATGGGCACCATGGTAAGACCATTAGAGGTCCCACAGTCCTCTATGGTGACCACGAGATCCTGAGCCACATCCACCAGCCGGCGAGTGAGATAGCCCGAGTTAGCCGTTTTTAATGCGGTATCTGCCAACCCCTTACGTGCCCCATGGGTAGAAATGAAGTACTGCAACACATTTAGACCTTCTCGAAAATTCGCGGTGATCGGGGCCTCGATGATGGAACCATCCGGTTTGGCCATCAGACCTCGCATCCCGGCGAGCTGGCGGATCTGCGCGGCGGAGCCTCGTGCTCCAGAATCGGCCATCATGAAAATGGAATTAAAAGAGACTTGCTGGACACGCTTACCCTTGGCATCCTGCACCTCTTCGTTACCGAGTTTATCCATCATTGCCTTGGCCACTTGATCGTTGGTGCGCGACCAGATATCCACCACCTTATTATACCGCTCGCCCTTGGTCACCAGGCCCGAAGCATATTGATCCTCGATCTCCTTGACTTCCTGTTCCGCACGACTAAGGATACTTTCCTTTTCTTCCGGAACGACCATATCATCGACACCGAAAGACACACCCGCCTTGGTCGCATAGCGAAATCCGGTGTACATCAATTGATCGGCAAAAATAACCGTCTCCTTCAATCCCACCTGCCGGTAACAGGCATTGATCAATCCAGAGATGGCCCGCTTGTTCAGATCCCGATTCACCAGATCAAACGGCAGGCCTGTTGGTAAAAGCCTCGACAGCAAGGCCCGACCTACCGTGCACTTCACCCTACGAGTGGTTTCCTGAAGTTCACCCTTGTCATCGGCAATCTGCTCCCTAATCCGTACCTGGACATCGGCATGCAGCTCCACTTCACGGCTCTCGTAGGCTCGATGAACCTCTGCAATATCTGAGAACACCATGCCCTCGCCTTTCGCGCCGATCCGCTTACGGGTCAGATAATAAAGCCCTAGAACGATATCCTGGGAAGGCACGATAATAGGTTCACCGTTGGCCGGTGAGAGTATATTATTGGTCGACATCATCAAGGTCCGTCCCTCGAGTTGTGCCTCGATGGACAGGGGTACATGCACGGCCATCTGATCGCCGTCAAAATCGGCATTGAAGGCGGTACACACCAGGGGATGCAATTGAATGGCCTTGCCTTCTATTAATACGGGCTCGAACGCCTGGATACCCAAGCGATGCAAAGTGGGCGCTCGGTTAAGCATTATTGGGTGTTCCCGGATCACCTGTTCGAGAATATCCCAAACCTCTGAGCCCTCTTTTTCGACCAATTTCTTGGCCGCCTTGATAGTCGTGGCCAAACCCCGCAGATGCAATTTACTGAAGATGAATGGCTTAAACAACTCCAGCGCCATCTTCTTGGGTAATCCGCATTGGTGCAGTTTTAATGTCGGCCCCACGACGATCACCGAACGCCCGGAGTAATCTACCCGCTTACCCAGCAGATTCTGTCGAAAACGTCCCTGCTTACCTTTGATCATATCCGCCAAGGACTTGAGCGGGCGTTTGTTGGTACCGGTGATGGCTCGCCCACGGCGACCATTGTCCAGTAAAGCGTCTACTGCTTCCTGCAACATGCGTTTTTCATTACGCACGATGATATCCGGGGCATTAAGCTCTAATAGACGTTTTAAGCGGTTGTTTCGGTTGATCACACGCCGGTAAAGATCATTCAGATCGGAGGTGGCAAAACGCCCGCCGTCCAGCGGCACCAAGGGCCTTAGGTCCGGTGGCAATACCGGTAGCTGGGTAAGTACCATCCATTCCGGTCGATTGCCCGATTCCATGAATGATTCCATCAGTTTGAGGCGTTTGGCGAGGCGTTTAAACTTGGTTTCTGACTTGGTCTCGGCCAACTCGTTGCGCAGCCTCACGGCCTCGGCCTTCAGATCGACCGATTTGAGCAATTCATAGACCGCCTCGGCCCCCATACGCGCGTCGAACTCATCACCATACTCCTCGATCGCCTCTAGATAGGCCTCATCGGACAGTAGCTGCCCGCGTTCGAGTTCAGTCATCCCTGGATCGACGACTACATAGGCCTCGAAATATAATACTCGCTCGATTTCACGTAGCGTGACATCTAACAATAGACCGATGCGTGACGGCAGCGACTTGAGAAACCAGATATGTGCCACCGGGCTGGCCAGGTCGATATGACCCATGCGTTCCCTGCGCACCTTGGTTAGGGTCACCTCAACACCACATTTCTCACATACGACGCCACGATGCTTGAGACGCTTGTACTTCCCGCACAGGCACTCATAATCCTTTATCGGACCGAAAATCTTCGCACAGAACAATCCATCGCGTTCCGGCTTAAAGGTACGATAATTGATCGTCTCAGGTTTTTTGACTTCCCCATAAGACCAGGAACGAATCATCTCTGGCGAGGCCAAACTGATTCGAATGACATCAAACTCTTCAACCTGTCCTTGCTGTTTTAACAGATTCAATAAATCTTTCATCACCTCTCCTGCGGCTTGCGCTTGGGTGGAGTATATATCGGGTGCTGGTTCATCGCCGTGCGCTCGCTACCTTTATACCCATGACGGATGGGTTTTCAGGAATGCGGAGTGCGTCGAGTTTGTCGTAGAGCAAGGCGGAACACATAAGTCATAGTCTTTACTATGGCTTTCGTGCTCCAACGCCGCCATACGGCAAAGCGGCGTGCTAAGTAACCGGAAAACTCATTCGTCATGGGTATATACCCATAACGACACGACTGCACTTGCTCTGGACGTCTCACTCCTGGTCAAGTTCGATGTTGATTCCTAGGGAACGAATTTCCTTCATGAGCACGTTGAACGACTCTGGCATACCCGCCTCCATGCGATGATCGTAATCGACGATGTTCTTGTACATCTTGTTGCGCCCATTAACATCATCGGATTTCACGGTCAGCATCTCCTGCAAGGTATACGAGGCACCATAGGCCTCCAGGGCCCAGACCTCCATCTCACCAAATCGCTGCCCACCAAACTGGGCCTTGCCGCCCAGCGGCTGCTGAGTTACCAGGCTATAAGGACCCGTGGAACGGGCGTGCATCTTATCATCCACAAGGTGATTTAACTTCAACATATGCATGTAGCCTACGGTTACAGGGCGATCGAAGGCCTCTCCGGTACGTCCATCATAGAGCGTTGTTTGACCACTCTCTGGCAAGCCTGCCAGTCCCAACATTTCCTTTATCTCACCCTCGGTAGCGCCATCGAATACTGGGGTCGCCATGGGGACGCCCCCGCGAAGATTTTGTGCCAATGCAATGATTTCATCATCATTAAATTCTGCGAAGTCGATCCTCTTCGCATCGGTATTATTATAAATTTTATCGAAAAACTCACAGATTTCGGACCGTTTGCGATGCTCATCCAACAACCGGCCAATCTTGATTCCAAGGCCCTTTGCCGCCCATCCAAGATGGGTCTCCAGCACCTGGCCCACATTCATACGAGAAGGCACCCCTAGCGGATTCAGTACCACATCCACCATGGTCCCATCTTCCATATACGGCATATCTTCCACCGGTACGATGTTGGAAACGACCCCTTTGTTTCCATGCCGACCCGCCATCTTGTCGCCTGGTTGCATGCGTCGCTTAACGGCCAGATAGACCTTGACCATTTTTAGCACCCCGGGGGCAAGATCGTCTCCCGCAGTGAGCTTCTCTTTCTGCTCAAGGAAACGCGTGTGAGAGGCTTCCCGCTGATTTTTCAGTTGCTCGGCAAGTTTTTCCAGCTGCGCATTGACCTCTTCAATACGCATCCGGATCTCGAACCACCGATTGCGCTCCAATTCGGCCATATAGGATTTGGTCACCTTCGCACCGGCCTTCAAACCATCTGGCCCGCCCTCGGCTACCCGGTTCAGCAATAGTTTTTCAACCCGTGCGAAAACGTCGTCTTCATAGATACGCAAATGATCGTTCAAATCCTTTCTGACCTGCTCGATCGCCATTTCCTCGATCTGCAAGGCACGTTTATCTTTTTCCACACCATCTCTGGTAAAAACTCGCACATCGATGACCGTGCCTTCCATCCCCGAAGGAACCCGCAAAGAGGTGTCCTTCACATCGGAAGCCTTCTCTCCAAAGATCGCGCGCAGCAATTTCTCTTCCGGGGTCAACTGCGTTTCGCCTTTAGGCGTAACCTTACCCACCAGAATATCGGTGGGTTTAACTTCGGCGCCGATATATACGATTCCTGACTCATCCAGTTTGGCTAGCAAGCTCTCGCTCACATTAGGGATATCAGCGGTGATCTCTTCCGCGCCAAGCTTGGTATCTCGCGCCACGCAACTGAGTTCCTCGATATGAATCGTGGTATAGCGATCCTCATCGACCACTCGCTCGGAAATCAGGATCGAGTCCTCAAAGTTATAGCCGTTCCAAGGCATAAAGGCGACCAGTAGATTCTGCCCTAGTGCCAACTCCCCCATGTCCGTTGAGGGTCCATCGGCCAGCACATCATCATGTGCGATCACATCACCTGGTCTGACTAAAGGCCGCTGGTTTATGCAGGTATTTTGGTTAGAACGGGTGTATTTGGTGAGCGAATAGATATCAACGCCGGACTCGCCTGCCTCGGTTTCCTCATCGCTGACTCGAACCACGATCCGACTTGCGTCCACCGTATCCACCAATCCACCGCGCTTGGCCACTAGCGCAGCCCCGGAATCGATGGCTACGGCCTGCTCGATACCGGTACCCACCAGGGGTTTTTCTGCTCTTAGCGTAGGCACCGCCTGGCGTTGCATGTTGGAACCCATCAAGGCGCGGTTGGCGTCATCATGCTCAAGAAACGGAATCAAGGCCGCCGCCACCGAGACGATCTGTTTTGGAGAGACATCCATGTATTGCACCTTATCCGGTCTTGAGAGCATGAATTCGTTCAAATGCCGGCAGGAGATCAACTCATCCTCCAGTTTGCCTTGCGCATCCAGGGAGGCATTGGCCTGGGCGATGACATATTGCCCCTCTTCTATCGCCGATAAGTAATTGATCTCGTCCGTCACCCGGCTATCGAGCACCTTACGGTATGGCGTCTCTAAAAATCCATAATCGTTGGTACGCGCATAAACGGCGAGTGAATTGATGAGACCGATATTCGGGCCTTCCGGTGTCTCGATGGGACAGACACGCCCATAGTGGGTCGGATGTACATCGCGAACCTCAAAACCCGCACGTTCCCGCGTTACGCCGCCGGGGCCTAGGGCGGAAATGCGCCGCTTGTGGGTCACCTCGGACAGCGGATTGTTCTGATCCATAAACTGTGACAGCTGACTAGAGCCGAAAAATTCCCTGACCGCGGCTGATACCGGTTTGGCATTGATCAAATCCTGAGGCATCAGACCTTCGGATTCTGCCAGGGCCAGACGCTCTTTGACCGCCCTCTCTACTCGCACCAGACCAATACGAAAGACGTTTTCCGCCATTTCCCCCACGCATCTGACGCGTCTGTTGCCGAGATGATCGATATCATCGATAAGCCCATTGCCATTGCGGATATCCAATAATACGCGCATTACCGCCAGGATATCGTCCTTGCTCAGCGTCCCCGAACCGGTCACCTCCTCTCGCCCCACGCGGCGATTGAACTTCATCCGCCCGACCGGAGAAAGATCATAACGGTCTTCAGTAAAAAACAGATTATTGAACAGGTTCTGAGCAGACTCCTTGGTGGGGGGCTCACCCGGGCGCATCATGCGATAGATTTCCACCTGCGCTTCCAGTTCACTTTTGGTGCCATCGATGCGCAATGTCGAAGAAATGTAGGGACCGCGATCGATTTCGTTGGTATAAAGGGTATTGAATTCCTTAATACCGGCTTGCGGTATCTTTTCCAGCAGATCCGAGGTGATTTCATCGTTGGCCATGGCCAGGATCTCGCCACTGCCCTGATCCACCAGTTCATGAGCCACGACCTTCCCGACCAGATACTCACTGGGCACCTGCAGGCTTTTGAGGCCCGAGCTTTCCAATTGTTTGATGTGTCGCATGGTCACCCGCCGGCCTGCTTCAACGATGATCTGACCGCTTTTAGTCATGATATCGAAGGCGGCAAGCTCTCCGCGCAGCCGTTCCGGAATCAGCTCCAGTTCAAATCCCTTCGCCTTGACCCGAATCGTATTGCTATCGAAAAAGAGATCTAGGATCTGCTGGTTATCTAGATCCAGGGCCCGTAACAGAATAGTAGCCGGAAGCTTACGACGCCGGTCAATACGTACGAATAAACAATCTTTTGGATCGAATTCAAAATCCAGCCAAGAACCACGGTAGGGTATCACTCGCGCCGAATACAAAAGCTTGCCTGAGGAGTGCGTCTTGCCTTTGTCATGATCGAAGAACACACCAGGAGAACGGTGTAGCTGTGAGACGATCACCCGTTCAGTGCCATTGATAACAAAGGTACCATGATCGGTCATCAGCGGCAGTTCACCCATATAGACCTCCTGCTC
>JBDLIZ010000150.1:0-10259 GCA_039714615.1 Pseudomonadota bacterium
TCACCACCGAATGGGGGCATCGATTCGCTGCCGAGTTTCTGGATCACATCCGTGCACGAATGACTGAATTTCAGGAGCAGACCGGCCATATGTACAACCTGGAGGCGACCCCTGCGGAAGGAACCACATATCGCTTTGCCAAGGAAGACAAGAAGCGTTATCCCGAGATTCTCCAGGCAGGCGCTGGACAGGTCCCTTACTACACCAATTCATCTCAGCTGCCGGTCGGATTTACCGATGACCCCTTCGAGGCCCTGGAACGTCAGGAGGCACTCCAACAGAAATATACCGGAGGTACGGTGTTGCATCTGTATATGAGCGAACGCCTTTCCAGCGCCGCGGCTTGTAAGGTCCTGGTGCGGCGGTCGTTAGAGCGGTTTCGAGTCCCCTACATCACGGTAACGCCGACGTTTTCTATCTGCCCAAGCCATGGATATCTCTCTGGCGAACACAAATTCTGCCCCTGTTGCGATCAGGAGATTCTGGCGCGCAGGAAGCAGGCACCGGTTCTAGAGGGCGAAGAGAGCATCGGAGACGATGCAGGTTTACTTAGCGATGAGCAACGCCAGATCTGTGAGGTGTGGACCCGGGTGATGGGCTATCATCGGCCCGTCTCCGAGTACAACCCAGGTAAGAAGAGCGAACATGCCGAACGGATTCATTTCCTGGAATTCAAGTGATATACCCATGACGGATGGGTTTTCGGGTACGGAGAGTGCGTTGAATTTATCGCAGAGCAAGGCAGAACACGTAAGGCATAGTGATTCTTATGGTTTTCGTGTTCTAACGCCGCTATGCGGCAAAGGCGACGTGCTATGTGTGCTGAAAACTCATTCGTCATGGGTATAAGGTCGATGGCTGATATTACGGTCGGGGGACTGACCCCCATGACCAGTATCGATCTTCCGGGTCGGTTGGCGGCCGTGGTGTTTTGTCAGGGCTGCCCCTGGCGTTGCGATTATTGCCACAATTCCGAATTACGTCCGCGCCATAACAAGAAAGCCATGGATTGGTCACGGATTATGGATTTTCTGAAAGGCAGGCGGGGCCTGTTGGATGGGGTGGTCTTCAGTGGTGGCGAGCCGACCCTGCAGTCGGGACTGGTGGACGCCGTTCAGGAGGTCAAGGCGTTGGGGTTTCAGGTGGGGCTGCATACCGCAGGCCCCTATCCTCGCAGACTCGAACGCCTACTGCCCTGGTTGGACTGGGTGGGTATGGACGTCAAGGCGCCGTTTCATCGTTACGAGGCCGTGACGGGAGTGTTCGGCAGCGGTGTTAGGGCTCGAGAGAGTGTCAAGCGGATCCTGGGCAGCGGTCTATCCCATGAGTTTCGTACCACTGTAGATCATCGTCTGCTACGGGACGGAGATTTATTATCTCTGGCCCGCTCTCTGGCTAGCCTCGGAGTGCGTCAATACGCCCTGCAGGCATGTCGTTACGGGGCGGATTGGCTGGATCGGCAGCCTATAGACGAAGATCTGGTTACCGAGATAGGGGCGTTGTTCGAGATATTCACGCTGCGTACGCACTGAGCAATGGATGATAGGCTAATTTAATGCGTTTTCTCCTGGCTGGATGAGACACATAAATCCTTAGCGGCCTCTATGAGCAGGTTACTGATCTGTGTCTTGGTGACTTGGGGAAAGTTTTCATACCAGCGGCCTACAGCGATATAGGGCTCAGGTGAACTCAGGCAGATGACTTGGCTGACATAATTGTTCAGCATCTTGATGCCGTCGCTGGATGCCGTCGGTGCGGCTGCGATGATGCGGGCGGGATTTCGTTGTTTTATCGACAAGACAGCCGTGCGCATGGTGGCGCCTGTAGCAATACCGTCGTCGACGACGATGACGACGCGTCCATGGATCTCCAGGGCCGGCCAACCGTCTCTGCAGACCTGCTCTTGGCGAGCGATCTCTTCCTGCTCCATAGCAACCATCGCATCGACAGCGAATTGGCTGATGTTAAACAGCCTGACGACGTCATGGTTGATGATGCGGATGCCTCCTGAGGTGATCGCACCCATGGCCCACTCTCGGTTTCCGGGTACACTGAGTTTGCGTACGATAATGATGTCCATAGGGGCATGCAGTGACTTGGCGATTTCATAGGCCACCGGGACACCACCGTCAGGTATAGCTAAAACCACGGTATTTTTTTTTACAGCGTAGTCGATAAAATTCTTGGCCAGCGCTTGTCCTGCCGCTTTGCGATCTCTAAATAAAGTCACACATCTTCTATTTTTAGTTGCCTTACAAAATCATCTGAGAGAGTTCAGAAGAGCCTGCTGAGTAGTTTCCTCATACCTTGTCATAAGACCTTTAAGAAGTTATTGATCTTGGTCAAAATTTGGTGAACTCGGTGGCTATTGAATTTGTGGTCCCATGGCTGAGAGATTCTATATCTTCCCCATCGATGGGCCTTATAAGCTCTTGGCTGCGGGGTGTTAAAACAGCTTCTCGGATGCAAACCTTAGGAATGCTACCGAAATAACTTCCCTATCTGACTTGCCTTATCGCTCGTATTCGGCGTTGTGACAACAGTTACATAGCTGGGGCTATGCGCCTATTGTCACGCCTTGAATACAAACGATCATTCGGCGCCAGTTAGGGAAGTGTGTCGTTCGCATTCCTTACCAGTGGTGGTCGCGGGGCCAGTTTGAGCGCTGGGGTGTTTGATTCTGAATCATCGAAGTCAAACCTAAGGGGCGAGTTAGTGACGTCCCATTGTCCCTTGTGTTCGATAGAGGGTCTATCTCCTGTGAAGGAAAGATAGCTGTATTTGCTGTAGTGGGGTAACTTGCGCGCGAGTCCGGGAAGGGCCTGCAAACGATCCGTACCCAGCCAGGCGATGGCCCGTTGTGGATCGTTAGGATGCTTCGCGGTGAGCACCAGGCTGTGGTTTTCGCGCTTAAAGATTTGTTCGCCGATTCGAAGCCACTGATTTTGCCTCACCAGCGGCTGATCCTTCAAGGTCCTGGCTATTAGATCGCGGAAGCGGTTCTCCCAACCGAAAAACCAAAGGCTGCGGTCCCTGGGTAATACTTGTAGATCATTATCCCAAAGGATCTCGACAGCGGGATTTCCTGCTGCCCAGCGTTGCGCGAGTGCGCGATAGGCCTGTCGCAGCTCAGCGCTGGCCATTGCCGGAAGGACCAGCGTTTTCCGTTCGGCGCCGAAGACCTGTCCCAAAGAGGCGGGAAGCTCACGAGGGTCCAGGCGACGGAACAGATCGAACCTAGAATCGATCTGCAGGTAAAGCGCCTGCCCAGGTACCCGCAAGCTGATGTGCTGCTGTTTCTTGCTAAGAGAAATGGTTTTTTCAATAATGCCTCGATCTCCCGCAACTCCGACCGCCAAAGGCACATCCAGTGAATAGGGGGCGGCGTCCTGGGTCTGTTCTATATCCGCCTCGACGATGGTATCGCCTCCTTCGCGTCTCATCCTGACATCTCGAAGACTCAGAACAGGCGCCCCCCGACGTTCGATCCACTGGGCGAACATCGGCTCTAGATCGTGCTGGCTGACGGCCTCGAAACACTCTCGAAGCTCACTGTAACCGGCCCGCTTGAAACGGTTTTGTTGGTAAAACAGACGTAATCCTTCGATAAAGGTCTCATCCCCCAAACGCAGGCGCAGCATGTGAAACAGCATCAGCGCCTTATTGTACCCAATCGCTTGACTCGCCTGCCCATGGCGGGATCGGAATTCACTGAGGGGAAAATCGGACTGTTCGGAAACGTAATTGGTGTATTTTTGCAAGGCTTGGCGGCGGTATTTCGCTCCTTTCCCCTGTTGCTCCTTAAGCAAATGGTCGGCCAGATAGGCAGTCAAGCCTTCACTCCAGTTGCCCTGGGTATAATCTACGTAGACACTGTTTCCCCACCAGTTATGCAGGATTTCATGGGGATAGGAGCTGTATAGGATGAAGGGAAGGCGGATCACTGCCGGCCCAAGTAAGGTAAACGATGGCATTCCATAACCCGTCTCCAGGACATTTTCCACCATGGCGAATTTTGCATAGGGGTATGGACCGAGCAGCCGGTGGTAGAGTCTTAGGTACCGTTTGGTAGCCTCGATATAACGTGTGGCCAGGTTTTGATCGTCGTTGTGCAGGAACACCATGATTTGGGCAACAGGCGAGCGTCCCTGGTATTCGTGATAAGGGCCGGCGATCAGATAGATGTCGTCCTGCGGATGGGTTTCGACCCATTGGACGATTGTCTTGTTTCCTTGACTGCGGTTTTGGGTTCTTTCTCCTTGGCTTATCACCGTCCATTGTTCTGGAAGCTTGACTTGCAGGGAGAAGCTCACCAATTGCTCGCCAAAGTTAGGGTACCATTGATTGCTGCCCCCAAGAGATATGCCCCGAAGTGGATTCTGGTCAGGGGGCTGTTTTGCAGCATGGTTTAAGCTGCTGATGTTGGTGCTGTAATGCAAGCTAAAGTCGTGTCGATCTTTGGGCAGTTGGAGCCTGAAAGTTCTGGTAGGTCTCGTCCCAAGCCGGTAATCTACGGGACGGAGTTTGACGGCGGGATCATCCACATGGGGTTCCAACTCAGCGTTGAGGCTGAAGGTGAGTGGGGTCGCGGTATTGAGATAGTTCGGTGAAAGAGTAACGGTATCGCGCACGGTGAGGGTACCCGATGAGGGTTCCAGATCGACCTGCAGATTGTGTTGTACGACCGCCAGGGCAAGCCTGTGGTAGACGGAGGCGCCGACCATGCACAGCACCAAAAGATAGGGAACAATGCGATACAAGGCGTTGTCTCCTACGACTGAAGTTTGCTCGTTACAACAGCGACGTGCCATGTGTTCTGAAAACTCATTGATCATGAGTATATATGCTTTTGGACTTGATTTAATAGAGAATGGCCGTACCGTACCCTGTTCCATCCGAGTATCCGTCATGGGTATACAAACAAAAAAGGAATCGCAGTGAGTTTGAAAACCTTGATTTTATTGCTTGGGGCAATGTTTCTCATCTATGCCTGCAGTGCCATGGATCAGCAAGCCGGTAGGATGGATGAGAGGGTCCATCCGATCCCGGTCACCGAGGTATCCATCCCTGAGCTAGGCGAGTATCGTTTACCCAGCGTCCTGGACCCTCGAACCATAGCCCGCTTCGAGACCATCATCCCCTATCTGGAAAATAAGCGGGTAGTGTACATAGGAGAGACCCATGACCGGTTCGATCATCATCTTAATCAACTGGAAATCATCCGCAGATTGCATGGAATACATCCCGATCTGGCCATCGGTATGGAGTTTTTTCAGCAACCGTTTCAACCTCATCTTGATGCCTATGTCGCCGGGGAGCTTTCCGAAAAGGAGTTTCTGAAGGCCAGTGAGTACTATGAGCGATGGCGATTCGATTATCGGCTCTATCGCCCGATACTGCGTTATGCCCAACGGCAGAGAATCCCTCTAGTGGCTTTGAACCTGCCTAGAGAGATCACTTCCAAGGTGGGTCACTCAGGGCTGTCGAGTCTCACGAAACAGGAGCGACAGCACATTCCGGCCGACATCGATCCTAGTGATGCGGATTATCGGCAGCGTCTGCAAAAGATCTTCGAGCAGCATCCCGAGCTTGATTTTGAACACTTTTATGAGGCCCAACTGCTGTGGGATGAGGGCATGGCGCAGCGTGCAGCCGACTATCTGCGCAACAATCCCGAACGGCATCTGGTGGTGCTGGCGGGGTCAGGGCATTTGTCCCACGGATCCGGGATTCCCCAGCGTGTGAAGCGGCGCGTCGATATTGATTTTGCCATTATATTGAATGGCGTCGAGGCCGGGATCGAACCCGGGGTTGCCGATTATTTGTTGTTACCCCGGCCGTTAAAGCTGCCGCCGAAAGGATTGCTGGGGATCTATATGAGCGATACGCCCGAGGGCGTCACGGTTAATTCCTTCACCGAGGGTAGTGCCGCCGAACAAGAGGGGATGGAAAGGGGTGATCAAATCGTGTCCCTGGACGGTGAATCTATACAGTCCTCAGCGGATATCAAGATTGCCCTGCTGGACAAACGTCCGGGTGACGATGTACAGGTGGGTGTGCGTCGCAAAAACGACTCACAAGCAGAGCAACACCTAGTTTTTGACGTGGGGCTTAATTGAGCGACTCCATAGAGATCAGTCATAGGGTAGCTGACTTGATTTATCGCTTTCGAGGGTTTGCGTTTTGAGCATGAACAGCAATCAACCACCCGGCTTTGATCCTGGGCGCTCGGACCCCGAGCGCCCTAGGTTACAATCTGAAGATATGCCGAAAGGTCCGGCAAAGACCCCAACCGCAATCCTAAAGGGCAGGATTCTGCCCCTGGCATTGGCCATGTTGCTTACGCTGATTGGTGTGACCTTGTTTGAGGCCCTCAAGCAACTCATTCAACCGGACATCGGTATCTGGCAATCGCATATCGCCACCATAGTTTTCGCCACCTGTATAGCCACTGTCGCGGCCTATTTCATTTTGCGCCATTATGCCTTTTTACGCAGTGAAACGCTGAACGAAAAGAAGTTGCGAGAACAATTGGAAAACCAAGTTGGTAAGCGCCAGGTATTGGAGGCAAGGCTTCGCAATTTGTCGCTGGTTGTCGAGCAGAGCCCCAATTCAATCCTAATCACCGACAGAGAAGGCCATATCGAATACGTGAATCCAAGATTCACCGAAATTTCAGGCTATAGTTTACAAGAAACGATTGGAAGGACCCCTGCATTGTTGAAATCTGGTGAGGTGTCCGCTTCGGTTTTCAAGAACCTTTGGGATGCGATCCAGGCTGGCAAAGTCTGGCGAGGCAAGCTGGTGAATAGGTGCAAAGACGGCACCTTGTATTGGGACCATGTGGCGATTTCTCCGATCAAAAACGCAGCAGGAGAGATTACTCATTTTCTGAGTATTCAAACCGATATCACCGAATACAGAAAGATCGAGGAGAAGCTTAGAGACAGCGATAGTAGGGTCAGGGCGATTGTGGAAACAGCCGCTGATGGGATCATTACCGTCGATGAAAATGGAATCATAGCTTCTTTCAACCCGGCCGCTGAGCAGATTTTCGGTTATCGCGGCCATGAGGTGATCGGTCAGAGAATCGATATGCTGATTCCCACCCAGATGGGGGCAGGAAAGAAAAATCATTTTGCCGCTTATCTACGGGCCTCGCAGAGCAAGGGATCCAGAGGTGGGGTGGAATTGATCGGCAGACGGAAGGACGGTTCGACCTTTCCCATGGAGCTGGCGGTTGGCGAGTTTCAGGATGGTGTTAGCCCTTTTTTCGCGGGCATCGTTAAAGATATCACGCAGCGGCGCCGAGCTGAAATTCAGGCCAGAGAGCATCAGGCTGAATTGGCGCATGTAGATCGACTCAGCTTAATGGGGGAGATGGCCACCGGTTTAGCCCATGAGCTGAATCAGCCGCTTACTTCCATCTACGCCTACTCTCAGGCCTGCCTGCGGATGCTTCGCGCAGGTAATGAGAAATCGGAAAAGTTTCTCAATGCCGTGGAGCAGACCGCACAGAGAGCGGAGCAGGCCGGTGAAATCATCCGACGCCTAAGAAGCTTTGTACGCAAGCAGCCACCACATATCAAGGCGATCGAGCTAAAACCGGTGATTGAAAAGGGGTTGAAATTTATTGAGGCCGAGGCCCGCGATAGGTCAGTGACCATTCGCTTGGGGGTTGCCGAGGGTCTGCCACGGGTATTGGGCGATGCCGTGCAACTGCAACAAGTATTATTGAATCTGATGCGCAACAGTATCGAATCTCTGATGGGATTACCCGATGCTGAACGGGTGATGACGATCTCTGTCCGCGAGGTTGAAGAATCCGAGGTTCAAGTGACGGTAAGGGATACTGGTCAAGGAATAGATAAGGGGCTGCGGGAGAAGATTTTCGATGCCTTTTATTCTACCAAAACTAATGGAATGGGTATGGGGCTGGCGATCAGCCGCTCGATCATCGAGGCTCATGGGGGGCGGCTCTGGGCGACATCAGAATCTCCTCGGGGTGCCAGTTTTCATTTTATCCTGCCGGTGAATAGAGGTGATACCGGAGCGAGGGAGATGAATCATGGGTGATGACTCTATCGTCTTTCTTGTAGACGATGATCACAACGTGCGTGATGCGCTAAGCCTGTTTCTTGAGTCCTCCGGTTTGCAGGTCAGGGCCTATCCCTCGGCTCAGGCCTTTCTTGAGCAATATGATTCCCAGCATCCTGGCTGTCTGGTGTTGGATATACGTATGCCGGGTATGAGTGGCATGGAACTACAGCAGGAGCTGATTAAGAGACATATCGATGTCCCCATCATCTTTCTCACCGGACATGGAGATATTCCAATGTCCGTTAAAGCACTGAAGGCGGGTGCTATTGACTTCATAGAAAAGCCGTTTAACGATGAGGTACTGTTAAATTGTATCCACGAGGCCATCGCCAAGGACGCTCAAACCAGGATGTTCAATGCACAAAAATCTAAAATACTGGCGTATTATGCGCAGCTAACGCGAAGGGAAAAGGAGGTCATGACATTTGTGATCTCGGGCCATTCCAACAAGGAAATTGCCAGGGAGTTGGATATAAGTCATCGTACCATCGATGTGCACCGGGCCAGGATTATGGACAAGATGCAAGCAAACTCGTTACCGGAGCTGGTCAGTATGACGACCTTGTATGGCTTACAAAATATCTCTAGGGATTGATTGGCCGTTATTGAGTTTGGCCTGTTGAGGTCTGAGTGCAAGAGAGCGCAAGTTCGGCACCCATTTCGCTAGTCCTGACCGTCCTCCCTGGTGTCGTTACTGCTCGTTACATGGGGCCTGCCATGCTGCCTCGTTGCGCCTAAGTCCGACAGGCTCCTAGCCAGGAACGGCCATACCTCACCAAAATAGGCACCAAATTTACGCTCTCTTGTACTAGCCCTATCCATTATGACTATAAGTATAATTACTTAAGTAATCTTGCGTATTCCCCTCACCGCCTTTCTCAATTATAAATACTAGTATAAATAAAATACCTCTATCTATGATGAGGGATAGAAGATTTGTCGTTATCTACCTGATGTTGCCACAGCGATATTAAAAAATGTCGCAGAGTTGCAATCAACAGTAGCGGTATCAGAGTTGCTCGGCAAAACCGATGATCTTATTCGTGATGGGTAAGGAAGACGCGGTAGGAGAAAATGAGTCGAACAGATTGCTGTTTAGATTGCCTGACGAGAAAGACTTGCTTATGGTCGGATTTAAGGCTGGAAGACCACCGGCAAGTGCTGAAAATTATCAGACAGCACCGGGCGGTGCGGCGCAATCATGGCCTCTTTCATGCAGGAGAGTCCTTGCGATCGCTTTACATTTTACGTTCCGGTAGTGCCAAAAGCTGGAATGTGACCGAGGAAGGCGAGGAGCACATCATCCGATTTCACTTTCCTGGCGACGTATTAGGATTGGGTGCGATCAGTAGCGGGTTCTATGATTGTAACGCGACCACACTGGATACCTGCAGTGTATGTGAGCTGCCGTTCAAGCATTTCCAAAGGTTGGCCGAGGAGCTACCTGATCTCAACTATCAATTGCTCAAGTTGATGAGCCGAGAGATCGCTCAGGAGGAACAAAGGGTGTTTTTGCGGGCCAACAGGAGCGCGCCAGTGCGGTTGGCGAGTTTTCTCAATTGTCTATCGCGAAGCTTTGGGGAACGTGGTTTTTCAACCCGGGAATTCAATCTGACCATGGGGCGCAAGGAAATTGCTAATTACCTGGGATTGGCATTAGAAACCGTCAGCAGAACCTTTAGCCAATTTCAAGATGAGGGTGTATTGCGGGTAGAAGGAAAACGCGTATGTGTGACTAACAAGGCCCGGTTGACGCAGCTCAGTAGCAAATACATCGATTTCGATGGAAGCGCATGTCCTCCTCGGTGGGCCTGTCATTAATGCCTAGAACCTGCAAGCACGATCACTTGCAGGATCTAGCAGCCTGTCCGAGAATAGAGAACCTACTGCGGAAAAGCACTTTTGGCCCATTTTCACGATCATTTTCGTTAAATAGGGCCTACTATTCGCCTCAAATGATCACCTAAATGGACTCAAAATGGCTTCCCCTCGCTACGGCTTCTATTCTCGGACAGGCTCCTAGGTAATATACTTCGTCTCTGACGGGTATGCCCACACGCTATCGGGAGATATGATGGATCTTTACGCAGAAGCGCTAGAGCGGTTCCGCAATCTGCTCGATGAAGCAAATAAAACCGACCTACCCGAGCCAGCGGCCA
>JBDLIZ010000151.1:0-10239 GCA_039714615.1 Pseudomonadota bacterium
GAAGCCGTATCCTCCGATTTTCAGCAGAATGGCAGCCAGGATCACCGACCCCCCGGTAGGGGCCTCCACATGGGCATCCGGCAGCCAGGTATGCACCGGCCACATGGGCACCTTGATGGCAAAGGCCGCGAGAAAGGCGAGAAAGATCAGGATCTGCTCGGTATGGCCCAACTTCAGGCCATGGAATTCCAAGATGTCGAAACTTCCCGCCTGGGAATACATATAGATCAGCGCAACCAACATGAAGATCGAGCCGAAAAAGGTATAAAGAAAGAACTTTATGGTTGCATAGACACGATTCTCTCCCCCCCAAATACCGATGATTAGAAACATCGGTATCAACATTGCCTCGAAAAAGACATAGAACAGCATCCCATCCAAGGCGGAAAACACCCCGATCATCAGCCCTTCCATGATCAGGAAGGCGGCCAGGTACTGTGAAAACCGATACTTGATCACCTCCCAACCCGCGATGATTACCAGTACCGTGGTAAATGTCGTCAGCAGGATGAGAGGGACGGAGATACCGTCCACACCGAGGTAGTAGTTGATATTGAAGGCCCCGATCCACGGGGCCAGTTCGACGAATTGCATCTGGGCCGTAGTACGGTCAAAATCATTGAACAACGGGATACTCAGTACAAAAGTAATCACCGAAAGTGACAAGGCCAGGCGTTTAGTGCCCACCCCACCCTTTTCACCACTGGCAAGTACGAGGAAAGCACCGATAATCGGTGTCCAGATCAACAGGCTCAATAATGGCCAATCAGCAAACATCCAATCCTTCCTGCTTAGTCAAAGACCTTGGGTTGTAAGGAAACCTTTTATTCATTCGAACAAGAACCGGCTGAGGAGTAACAGCAGGCCAATGATCATGGCAAAGGCATAGTGATACAAATAACCGGTCTGTAGATGGCGCATCCGGGATGAGATCCAAGCTACTGTCTTGGCCGAGCCATTGACCATTAGGCCGTCAATCAACTTGACATCACCAATGCGCCACAGTAGACGCCCGACGGCACGACCACCGCCGGCAAAAACCAGCGCATATAAATCGTCAAAACCGTATTTGCGCTCCAAGATCCCGTGGATAATCGCCAGATGTCGCTTCACCGACTCGGCCCATTCGGGTCGATACAGATAGAACAGCCATGCCGTGATCAACCCGGCCATCGCCAGCCAGAAAGGCGGCGCCATGATGCCGTGCAGAATAAACCCGATGATTCCGTGATAGTGTTCACCCAGATGGGCGAGTACATCATGCGCGCCGGCTACCACGATCGCACCCCCAAAGTAATCCCCGAACAACACCGGACCGATCACCAATCCAGCAATCACCGAAGGGATGGCCAGCATGACCAGCGGAAAGGTAACCACCCATGGGGATTCCCGCAGATGATGCCGGGTGTGCTCATCCATTCGTTCTTTACCGAAAAACACCAGGAAGAACATCCTGAAGCTGTACAGCGCCGTTACGAATACCGAGATCAGCAACAACCAGTAACTCATCCCCGCCGCGGGAAGATGGGAGGCATGCACGGCCTCGATGATGGCATCCTTGGAGAAGAAGCCGGAAAAACCGGGAAATCCGATCAATGCCAGGGAACCGACCAGCGAGGTCCAGAACGTGATCGGCATATACTTTCTGAGCCCTCCCATATTGCGTATGTCCTGATCGTGATGCATGGCGATGATAACCGAACCGGCGGCCAGGAACAGCAGCGCCTTAAAGAAGGCATGGGTCATGAGGTGGAAGATACTCGCGGCATAGGCCGAGGCCCCCAATGATGCGGTCATATAGCCCAGCTGAGAGAGTGTCGAATAAGCTACCACCCGCTTGATATCGTTTTGCACCACTCCGATCAGGCCCATCAGGAATGCCGTCAGGGTACCGATGACCATGACCACGCTCAGGGCCGTCTCGCTCAACTCGAACAGCGGCGACATACGCGCCACCATGAAGATCCCGGCGGTGACCATGGTGGCGGCATGAATCAGGGCGGAGATCGGTGTCGGGCCTTCCATCGAGTCCGGCAGCCAGACATGCAGGGGCATCTGAGCCGATTTACCCATCGCCCCGATGAACAACAGGATGCAGATAAGGGTAACCACGGACCATTCGCTGCCCGGCAATATCGATAGGGTCTGGGTAGCCAGCGTTTGCGTTTGGCCAAACACCTCGGCATAGTCCAGGCTGTTGGCATACATCGCTACCGCGGCAATCCCCAACAGGAATCCGAAGTCACCCACCCGGTTAACCAGAAAGGCCTTGAGATTGGCGCGGATCGCGCTTTCGCGCGTATACCAAAAGCCGATCAGCAGATACGACACCAGCCCTACCGCTTCCCAACCGAAGAACAGCTGCAGAAAGTTGTTGGACATTACCAACATCAGCATGGAGAACGTAAACAGGGCGATATAACTGAAGAATCGCTGATAGCCCGGATCATCCTGCATGTAGCCGATGGTATAGATATGCACCATCAAGGAAACAAAACTCACTACGGTGATCATCAGGGCGGTCAGTCGGTCGACTAAAAACCCGATTTCGAAACGCATACCGTCACTGACCATCCAGGTATAGACCGACCCATTGAAGGGCTCGGCACCACCGATCACGATATGATTGAAGACCACTAACGACAACACAAAGGAGATACCCACCCCGAGGATGGTGACAGCATGGGCCCCCTTGCGACCAATCTGCCTGCCGAACAAGCCGGCAATGATAGCGCCGAACAACGGCGCCAGAGGAATCGCGAGATAGATGTATCGCATGCCGCGCTAGCCCTTCATAGTGTCCAGATCCTGGACATTGATGGTGCCGCGGTTACGAAACAGCACCACCAGGATCGCCAATCCGATCGCCGCCTCGGCAGCGGCTACGGTAAGAATGAAAAATACGAATACCTGGCCCGACATATCGTCCAGATAATGAGAAAAGGCGATGAAATTCATATTCACTGATAGCAACATCAACTCTATGGACATCAGCAAAATAATCACATTTTTTCGATTAAGAAAAATGCCCGCCACACTGAGAGAAAACAACGCCGCCCCCAGCACCAGGAAATGCGTTAGAGAAACCATTTGGTTTTATTAATCCTTAGAAAATTCGGTTGGACAGTCGAGGTTGATTCATCGTTACCGGTGCATCACTGTTCTTCACTTTTCATATTGACAAGTCGAACGCGATCTTGACTTCGCACCCGCACCTGCTTAGCCGGGTTCTGGTATTTCGTTTCGGGCCTGCGGCGCATAGTCAAGGCGATCGCCGCGATGATCGCGACCAACAGGATGACCGCAGCAATCTCGAACGGATAGACATAATCCGTATACAGCACCTTACCGAGGGCCTCGATATTACTGAAATCGGCGGCGGCGGGCTGGGGTTGTTGCGCGGTAAACTCACCCGTAGTGACGACCAGTATCATCTCGGTGACCATGATCAAGGCCACCACGACCCCCACCGGCAGGAAACGAATGAAACCCTCCCGCAATTTGGCGATATTGATATCCAACATCATTATTACAAACAGGAACAACACCATCACGGCGCCGACATAGACCAGCACCAGCGTTATGGCGAGAAACTCAGCCTCCAGCAACAGCCACAGCGCGGCGCTGGTAAAAAAGGTCAACACCAGAAACAACGCGGCGTGAACCGGATTGCGCACAGTGATCATTCGCAAGGCCGACAGCACCATGACGGAGGCAAACAAATAAAAAACAAACTCTTGAAAAGTCATTACTGAGTAATAGGTTCTATCCAGTTATATTGTCACCTGCATACATGAAACAACGCAGTGAACCCGATAAAAATTTATTCACCGACTTGCCGGTCGCGAGCGTACCTCAGCCATGACCGGATCAACGATAGGCGGCATCGGCGGCGCGGTCGGCAGCGATCTGCTGCTCGTATTTATCGCCGATGGCCAGCAGTTTTTCTTTGGTCATGATCTGATCGCCTTGCTGTTCGAAATGATATTCGAAGACCCGAGTCTCGACGATCGAGTCCACCGGACAGGCCTCTTCGCAGAAACCACAGTAGATGCATTTGAACAGATCGATGTCATAACGCGTCGTGCGCCGTGTCCCGTCAGCCCGCTGCTCGGAATCGATAGTGATCGCCAATGCCGGGCAGACCGCCTCGCAGAGCTTGCAGGCGATACAGCGCTCTTCACCATTGGGATAACGGCGCAAGGCGTGCAGACCGCGAAACCGAGGCGATTGAGGGGTCTTCTCCTCGGGGTACTGAATGGTGAGTTTCCTGCTGAACAGCCGACGACCGGTGAGCCTCAGCCCCTTGAACAACTCCAACAGCAGGAAGCTTTGTAAGAAATGGCGAATGGCCCTGGTCATTTCACGCCCCTCCCGAAGACCACGGTCCGATGTGAAACGCACTGGCCACACCCTCGACAAAGATCCACACCAGGGTGACAGGAATGAAGACCTTCCAGCCCAGGCGCATGATCTGGTCATACCGATAACGAGGAAAGGTGGCGCGTAACCAGAGAAAACAAAACATGAAAAAGGCAGTCTTGAGCAAGAACCAATGAATCCCGGAATCCAGCAAGGCGCCAATCAAGACGATGTCCAGCACCTCGTTAGAAAGGCCCTCCAAGGGCGATAACCAACCGCCGAA
The DNA here is from genome assembly GCA_039714615.1 of Pseudomonadota bacterium. Taxonomy (GTDB): domain Bacteria; phylum Pseudomonadota; class Gammaproteobacteria; order JAAEPA01; family JAAEPA01; genus JAAEPA01. Next base: position 4,646 of record JBDLIZ010000151.1, read on the forward strand.
AAACAGCAGTGCCGTGAGCGCGGCAATCAGGATCATATTGGCATACTCAGCGAGGAAGAAAACGGCAAAACCCATACCCGAATATTCCACGTGAAAACCGGCAACGATCTCCGATTCGCCTTCGGCGACATCGAAGGGTGCACGATTGGTCTCCGCCACCCCAGAGATAAAATAGACCATAAACAAAGGCAACAAGGGCAGCCAGAACCAGTGGTGCACTCCACCCTGCTGGGCCTGGACGATGGCACCCAGATTGAGACTCCCGCTGGCCATCAATACGCCCACCAAGGCGAATCCCATGGCGATCTCATAGGAAACGATCTGGGCCGCCGAACGCATGGCCCCTAACAACGCGTATTTAGAATTGGAGGCCCAACCAGCGATGATCACCCCATAGACCCCCAACGAGGTCAGGGCCAGGATATACAGCAGGCCGGCATTGATATCCGAAAGCACCCAGCCGTCGGCGAAAGGGATCACGGCCCAGGCGGCAAGTGCCGGTGCAAGAGTCAGGATGGGGGCGATGATAAACAAGGTCCGGCTGGCCTTGGTGGGTACGATGATCTCTTTGAACAGCAGTTTCATCGCATCGGCAATGGGCTGTAGCCAGCCACGCGGTCCCACCCGGTTGGGACCGATACGCATCTGCATGTAACCGATGATCTTGCGTTCGGCGTAAGTGAAATAGGCCACACTGATCATTAATGGGATCACTATCGCAATGATCTTGATCAGGATCAGCGTCACCACTTGCAGGTCCGTCGGTACACTCGCCCAAAGGGATGTGAAGAGCTCTATCATCTATGTTCGAACCTTACGCAATTCAACAGATCCAACCCCGGAACCAAGCGCTCGGGTACCCTTCAATCCCGCGGGTATCCACACGCATCCCGACGGGATACTGTCGTCGATGATCAGCGGCAGCTCGGCCTGATAGTCATCCTGTTGAACAATGACCTGTTGTCCACCGGTCACGCCCAGCGCCTCGGCCTGCGGTGCACTGAGATAGGCGGCCGCCGGTTTTGAGTCTGGGGTCTGTTGTAAGGGCGCGGAACGCCTGACCAGTGGATCCAGCGCATAGATAGGCACCTCGCAGGCGCGTATCAGGCCCTTATCCGGAGCGGGCTTTGCCAAGGCTCCATTGAGGCCAAGGCGGTTGTCGAATTCCAAATGCTCACTGAACTGAGCTTTCAGTTGGTCGCGCACTTGCTCCGATGACAGATAATCGAAATCGTCCACCCCACATAGATTGCCCAGCACGCGCAACACCTTCCAGCCAGGTCTCGCCTCTCCAGGTGGATTTGTCGCTCCCTGGAAACTTTGCCAGCGTCCTTCGGCATTGATGAAGGTGCCGGAGGTCTCGACGAAGGTCGATATCGGCAACAGCACATCGGCATACCGTTTGGTGGTCTCACTGGCGAAGGGGGCACACACCACCACGAATTCCGCGGCTTCCATGGTCTTCAGCGCCCCCCCGGGATTGTCACAATCATAGTCCGGCTCAAGGGCATATAACAGATAGGCCTGCAGGGCCTTACCGAGCATGGCACCGGCATCCAGCCCAGGGGTGGCATCGTCCTGTCCCGCGGCGAGCCGATGAGGCAACGCGCCGGCCAACCAGGCACCGGCCGTATTGGCCCCTTCGGGCAGATAGCCGAATCGTGCCTCGGTATGCTCGGCAATCAGCGAGGTCAGCGCACGCAGGATAGAGAATGCTGGATGATGGGTGCTCAGTGTTCCAAGCAGCACACTGGCCTGGTTGGCCTTACTGAGTTTAGTGGCGATCGCCTGGTGGCTCTGGGTGGGCTTAACACCGTACAACAATTTGGCAAAGGGCGCCGGCGTCTTCTTGGCCGAGCTGAGCTTCAATACGGCCTTGGCGATCCCCGCCAGCTCGGCAATCATCGACCAGGGCTGGGCAATAATCTTTTCCGAAACATTGAAGGTGAATTCAAAATCTCGCGGATTGACCAGCATGATATCGGCCCCTTTAAGAGAGGCCTTGCGCAGCCGGTGGGCCACGATGGGCTGTTCCTTACGAATATTGGAACCCACGATCAATACCGCATCGAGGCGCTCCAAGTCTTCTATGGACTGACCCAGCCAGGGGAACAAAGGCGCTCGGTCCTGATCGCTGAAGTCCGTCTGGCGCAGGCGGTGATCTATATTGTGCACCTTGATACCGCGCATCAGCCGCTGCAGCAGATACATCTCCTCGAGCGTCACATTAGAGGCCGTCAGTGCCCCGACCTGATCGGATGAAACACTACGCAGCCCATCGGCGACCGCCTGCAAAGCCGTCTCCCAATCGACCTCCTGCCAGGCATCGTCGACCTTGAGCATCGGTTTTTCAAGCCGGTCCTCGGTATATAAGCCCTGATAGCTGAATCGGTCGCGGTCGGAGATCCAGGTCTCGTTGATATCTTCATTGTCTCGCGGTACGGCTCGTACCACCTGGCCACGCAGGGTATGTAGATAAAGGTTGGAGCCCACCGAATCATGAGCAGCAACCGTTGGATGCTGGATCATCTCCCAGGCCCTTGCGGCCATCCGAGAGGGCTTGGCGTTGAGCGCCCCTACGGGACACAGGTCGATGACATTACCGGACAACTCTGAACTCAAGGCCTTCTCGACATAGGTGCCGATACGCACAAATTCGCCCCGTCCCGTGGCCCCCATCTCCCGGATGCCGGCAATCTCGGCACCAAAACGCACACAGCGGGTACAGTGGATGCAGCGGGTCATATCGGTAGAGACCAATGGCCCGATGTCCTGGTCCTGGACCACGCGCTTGCTCTCGGTATAGCGAGAAACATCCTCGCCGTAACCCATGGCCACATCCTGTAACTCGCACTCCCCACCTTGATCACATATCGGGCAGTCCAGGGGGTGGTTGATGAGCAAAAATTCCATGGTGGCCTGCTGCGCCGCAAGCGCCTTAGCGGATCGCGTATAGACCTTCATCCCCTCAACCACTGGGGTCGCGCAGGCGGGCATGGGTTTGGGGGCCCTTTCGACTTCTACCAGGCACATGCGGCAGTTAGCGGCTATGGACAGCTTACGGTGATAGCAAAACCGAGGTATCCTGATGTTTGCCTCATCCGCCGCCTCGATCAACATGGACCCCTTTTGGGCCTTTAGAGGCACACCGTTGATCTCAAGATTGACCCGTTCGTCGCTCATTATCGAATTTTATTTCCAGGGACTCGGCCGTCTTTAATCTCTAATACCACTGGAGATCGAGCTAGGAAAGATGTCCATTGATGTAGTCCCACTATCCCGACCCCAGTGCCGCGCTTTCTATTTCCTTGGGTTGCGCTTGGGAAGGGCCAGCGACCATGCTACGGCCGTGGTCTATGTAGTATTGGAACTCGTGGCTATAGTGTTTCAAGAAACTTTGCACCGGCATCGCCGCGGCATCACCCAGGGCACAAATGGTTTTGCCTGCGATCTTGCTGGCCACATCATCCAAGGTCGCAAGATCCTCACTACGCCCCTTGCCCTCGACGATCCGGGTCAGCATACGATAAAGCCAACCCGTGCCTTCGCGACAGGGGGTGCACTGCCCGCAAGACTCGGAAAAATAGAACCGTGAGATACGTTGCAGGACCTTGACCATGTCCGCGGTCTCATCCATCACGATAACCGCACCGGAGCCCAGCATGGACCCGGCCTTGGAGACCGAGTCGTAATCCATATTGGTCTGCATCATGACCTCACCAGGAACCACCGGCACCGAGGAACCTCCCGGGATTACCGCCTTGAGTCCGTTTCCATTGCGCATCCCATCGGCCAGGGTCAACAATTCCGCAAACGGGGTACCCATCGGAATCTCGATATTTTTCGGGTCGTTCACATGACCGGACACTGAAAAACACTTGACACCGCCGTTACCCGGGATACCTAGATCGGCAAACCATTGCCCTCCGTTGCGCATGATGGCCGGTACGGAACTGAGGGTCTCGGTATTATTTATCGTGGTCGGTTTGCCATAGAGACCGAAATTGGCGGGAAAGGGTGGCTTGAATCGGGGTTGACCCTTTTTACCTTCCAGCGATTCCAGCAGGGCGGTTTCTTCGCCACAGATATAGGCCCCGGCACCCAGGGTAGCATAAAGGTTGAAATTGACTCCGGAACCGAGGATGTCGTTCCCCAGATAGCCGGCCTGGTAGGCCTCCTTCAGCGCCTGGGTGAAGCGCTCATAGGGCTCATCCATGAATTCGCCGCGCATATAATTGTATGCCACCGTGGCCCCCATGGAATAACTGGCGATGGCCATCCCTTCGACCAGGGCATGGGGATTGAACCGCAGGATATCACGGTCCTTGCAAGTACCCGGTTCCGATTCATCGGAGTTGCATACCAGATATTTCTGCACCGGGGCCTTACGGGGCATGAAACTCCATTTCAGTCCCGCTGGGAAACCCGCACCACCGCGGCCTCGAAGATTCGAGGTCTTGACCTCCTGGATGACCTCCTCGGGAGAAATCCCTTTTTTCAGGATCTTTCGCCAGGCCTGGTAGCCATCACACTTGAGATAGGTCTCAAGGCTCCAAGGCGTCTTGTATTGCAGGGTTTGGTAGCAGACCTCGTTAACCATCGCCATCAATCCAGATCATCGAGGATCTCATCGATTCTCTCAGGGGTGAGATGCTCGTAGTAGACATGATCCACCTGCATCATGGGCGCGCCACAGCAACCGGCCAGACACTCTTCCTCGCACTTTAGATAGAACTTACCATCAGCAGTGCTCTCGCCGGTATCCACCCCCAGCTTGTTTTCGAGGTAGGCGACGATATCGTCTGAACCACAGAGCATGCAGGAAACATTGGTGCACACCGCAATGGTATGCCGGCCAACCGGCTTGAGACTGTACATGGAATAAAAGGAGGCCACCTCATAAACCGCGATCCGTGGCATTCCCAGATAATCGGCTACCGCATCCATTTTCTCGACCCTGAGATAACCATCCTCATGCTGCACGGCCCGCAATGCGGCCAACACCGCCGACTGTTTCTGGTCATCGGGGAAACGCCTCAACCAGTCATCAATCTCCTCACGCAGATGTGCAGTGAGTCTTTCAGCATTAGGGTTCAAGGCTTGCTCGGCCATCAGCGATCGATCTCCCCAAACACGATATCTTGCGTACCGATGATGGCCACCACATCGGCCAGCATATGGCCCCGGCTCATTTCATCCAGGGCAGCAATATGGGCGAATCCGGGGGCTCGGATCTTGAGTCGATAGGGTTTGTTGGCGCCGTCGGAAATCAGATAAACACCGAACTCACCCTTTGGGTGCTCCAGCGCCGCATACACCTCACCCGGCGGCAAGCAATAACCTTCGGTAAACAGTTTGAAGTGGTGGATGAGCGCCTCCATGTCGGCCTTCATCCCTTCGCGACTCGGGGGGCTCACCTTATGATTTTCCAGCATGACCAAACCCGGATGAATACGCAGCCAATCGACACACTGTTTGATGATCCGGTTCGACTGTCGCATCTCCTCGATACGCACCAGGTAGCGGTCATAGCAGTCGCCGTTCACACCGACGGGAATATCGAAATCGATCTGGTCATAGGCGGCATAGGGCTG
>JBDLIZ010000152.1:0-10202 GCA_039714615.1 Pseudomonadota bacterium
GTCTTTGTTTGAACAAGGGGAGAGCGATTCATTTGGTGGGGTGCCAGCTAAGGGATTGATAACATTAGACCAATAAGTAGGATCATGGTGTATTTCTAATGGTGCCGGAGACGACATGAAATTTACCATCCTGATCAAAAGCGAAGACAATTCGAGCACAACCCTGATTGACGTGGTCAACCTTTTTAGTACAACCCAGTTAAGCTACTTTTTTCAATTCCATCAGTTTACTCTCAAAATCACTGGGGCTTACATACCCCAGGTATGAGTGCAGTCGGTGGCTGTTATAAAACATGGATATATAGTTCAAGATATCCTGCTGGGCTTCATACCGTGTCTGGTAGTTTCTCCATTGCACCCGTTCCTGTTTCAGGCTGCCGAAGAAGCTCTCAACCACAGCATTATCCCAACAATCTCCTTTCCGGCTCATGCTGCCTTTAAATCCATGGGCCTTGAGTAATCGCCGGAAGGCCTTGCTGGCATACTGTGAACCACGGTCTGAATGATGGATAAGTCCAGCCTTTGGTCTGCGTTGCCAGATGGACATCTGTAGGGCGTCGCATACCAGCTGGGCCTTCATGCGTGAACTCATGCTCCAGCCCACCACTTTACGAGAACACAGGTCAATGACCACGGCCAGGTACAGCCAGCCTTCCCGGGTCCAGACATACGTCACATCAGACGCGTATACCTGATCTATCTGAGGTACATCAAACCGGCGTTCCAGCAAGTTATCAAACACCGGCTGCTTGTGGTTACTGTTTGTCGTCACCTTGAATTTCTTGCGGTGACGAGCCTGTACACCGGCCTCTTTCATCAACTTTCTCGCCTTGTTGCGGCTTACCGGAAAGCTCAAAGCATTCAATGCCTTCTTCATCCGGCGGCTGCCGTAACTGTAGCCGGAGCTTTCGGCAATATCCTTGACCCATTCCAGCATCTCTTGGTGCTCTGGATCATCAGGCCTGTTAGCAATATTTGCCTGATAGTTGTAATAGCCACTACGGCCCACACCCAATACCTGGCACTGCAGGCTGATTGGATAGGTATTCTTATGTTGGGTGATAAACGAGTATTTCACTTCGTTTCTGCGGCAAAGAATACCGTCGCTTTTTTTAATATTTCTTTCTCCATCTCAAGGCGTTTAACCTGGGTCTTAAGCCTTCTTATCTCCTCCTGCTCTGGGGTCAGTTTTCCATTCCCCCTGAAGGCTTGGCCATCTCCTGTCTGCTGCTCACGTATCCAGCGCCTGATTAACTCTGGCCTGATCCCAAGACTGCTGGCAGCTTCTGCTTTTGTGTAGCCTTGCTCTTCTACTAAGCTGACCGCATCTAGTTTGAATTCTTTTGAATATTGTCTTCGCGTTGCCATTTTCTATACCTCAGTTAAGTTGGTTAAATTATGCTTAACTGGGTTGTACAGGTCTATTAGACCACCTCACCCTGTCTCCGGGACGCTCGCGCGCAAGTAAGTTAGAAACCCCCGCGCCATGCTCAGACGCGAGGCTACCGTACCGGTTTTCCATCGCGAGGCACTCGGACTCGCCCAGTCCACCGCCGACTGAGCGCGGATGGGTTCGGTCTCACCACTGGCCACAACATACCGGACGAAATCAACTAATAACGTTCTCTCCGCATGCACCTGGAAACCCAGTGCGTCGCGAAGACCGATGTACGCTGTCAAATGCCGTTTGAGTTCACTCGGGCTCATGAAGCACCTCCTGGCCACGGCAAAGCGACCTCGTGAAGGGTATTGAGATCCAACTTTGCGTAGATTGCCGTCGTCTGTAGCGAGCGGTGTCCGAGCACATCGGCGACGTCTTTGAAGGTGGCGCCGTGGCAGACCATCTCCGAAGCAACCGTGTGTCGAAATGTGTGTGCACCCATGCCAGGGCTTAGAGGGAGGCCCGCGCGTACCAGCGCGGCGTGGGCAATCTCGCCCACCGCACCCGCACGGGCAAAAGGTCTGAAAGGCGGACGGCTCTTGAGGAAGACGAACCGGCTTGTGCTGCGTGGGCGCCCTCGTTGCAGATAATCCGCCAGTGCGGCGCCTGCCTCTTGTGACAAGGGCAACACGCGTTCTTGATGTGTCTTGCCGGGACGAATGAACAACCGGCCCTCGCGCCAATCAATATCATCCAGGCGCAAGTAAGCCACTTCGCGGGTGCGCATCCCCAGCCAGCTTAGCAGGAGCAAGATCGCATAGTCGCGCAAGTCCTTGGGAGTCTCTCCCTTAGCCGAACTCAGTACTAACGCCAGCTCCTGCACGGTTAGCCGCTGCGGCAGCGCTGCATGGGTCCACTGGCGTATCTTCGGGACGGCACCTTCTAATCCAGTGTCGAGGACACCGCAGAAGACGAGAAAGCGCAATAGCGACCGTATGGCAATAACGGGTGCCTTACGACCCGCCCGCTTGCGTACGATCGCCTGTTCAAGGACAAAGTCGCTGATATCCTGGGCCGTCAGTACCGACCAGTCCACTGACCCGGCGCCAAACCGGTGAGTGATGAAGTAGCGTGCATAGCGTAGATAATTCTGGCGCGTACCGACCGCTAGACCGGCAACACTCTTTAGATGATGATCGTAGCGGGTCAGCCACGTCTCTGCTTCCGAAGGCGGGCTCAAGGGCTCTCGTCCAGCCGAGACGCCATGTCGGCGAAGCAGTCCGACAATATGGGTGAGGCCCTGCGCCGCTTTGGCTTGTTGTCCTGAGCGATAACGTTTCACTCCATTAAGGTAGCGCTCGACTGTATCATCATCGGCATCGCCGACCGTCAGACCCTGTCGATGAAGCCAGCACCCAAACTTGTCCGCCGTATTGATACAGAGTTTGATCATGCTCCGAGCATAACCTTGGCTAAGCAATGTGGCTGCGAGCTCTTGAACATACGAACCTAGTGGTCCTTGCTCTAGCCGGGCTATAACTCGGGGTCGCGAGAAGACTTTCTCAATCATGGTTCTCCTCCTATGTGTCGGCCAGGATGGCCGATCTAAGAGGAGAATCTCATGTCGAGATCATGTCGAGTAGATTTGACTTGAGATCCGCTGAACTCCTTGATTATCAGTATTATTCTGCTGCGGATCGGTACCAACTCAACATGATCCGGGACTTAACATGATCGTGTTCATGTTGAGCTCAACATGAACACTAATATTCCGACAACCCCAATTCTCCAAGCCAACGTAGGTCGCAGTGAGCGCAACGAATCGCGACAAAATCCGATGACCCGATAGAAATCCGTTTGGCAACCCGCCAAAGGCTCTACTATGCTTCCGTTAGGACAGTATTAGGGAACGGGAGCCGGCATGCAGCCGAAGGAGTTAGTACAGGCCTGGTTCGAACAGGTCTGGAACCAGGGCAACACCGCCTATATCGACCAGCACCTGGCGGACATTTGCAACTTCACCGGCTTGGCGCCGGGCCCAATCACCTGCCCCGAAGATTTTCACGCCTTCCATGCCCAGATGACGGGCATATTCGACAACATCCGGATCCGCGTCGATGACCTCATCGAGCAGGGCGACACCGTCGCGGGAGTCGCCCATGTCAGCGCCACGCACAGGGCCACCGGAAGGCCGGTCCAGTTTGATTCTCATTTTTTCGGGCTGGTGCAAAGCGACAGAATCCTCGAAGCCCAGAACGGTACGGACTTCTTGTCGGTGCTGATCCAGATCGGCGCGATGACGCCGGAGGGGATGGAGGCTGGATTGACGGGTGGAGAAAAGATCGGAGTAGGCAGCGCTTGAGACAGAGTCGAGCCTTTTAAGGGCTCTGCTTTATTTCTGTTTTCATGTAATTTTTCGTAGTTTTTCTATTGAGATTCCTTTGAAGGAGGGAGTGGGATGGAGATTGAGAACCGTACTGATGAGACGGTATGGATTGGCCTGTACAATCTGGATGATACAGCTTATTCGGCCACCTTGTTTCCTTGGGGTGCGCGAAAGAAACTCGAGAAAAAATCGCGCCTGACGGTTCATCCCAATCGAGCCAAGGTCCAGGTCGTCTTCTGGACCAGTGGTGCATTCGGCAGGATGTATGCCAAGCCCAAATCGTTTTTCACTACTGGGGCCACGATCTGCTCGGACAAGCACGGCTACTACGTTTACAATCGAATAGGCGAACCGACGGCCAAGGACAAGATCGATCATATTGTTGTTTTGATGCTGGAAAACCGATCGTTCGACAACCTTATGGGCTGGCTGTACGACGATAAAAACAACATTCCGCCCAGAAACATCCCGTCTCCGACAAGCGGCGAACCCAGATTTGACGGTTTGGTGGAGAACAAGTACTGGAACACTTTGGTTGCAGGCGAGCACGATACGGCGCCGGAGTCCGAGAGAGTCTATGCAACAAAAGGTTCCAGCGACACAAAGCCGGACCCGAACCCAAGGGAAGTATGTCCGTCCTTTGTCGAACAGATGTTCGGGACGGATTCGCCAGATGCGGACCAGAAGCCGAATATGTGGGGGTTTATGCAGAACTACTCGGGCTTGAAAGACAACAAGGATGTCGATGGGATCATGTCTTGTTTTAAGCCTGATCAGGTACCGAACATGTCGAAGCTGGCGACCGATTTTGCGGTTAGTGATCGTTGGTTCGGGCCTTTGCCCAGCGAAACCTGGCCGAGTAGATCGTTTCTGCATGCAGGAACATCATTTGGCATGTTGAACAATTGTGATCAGAAGGAAACCGAGAATTGTGTTCCCAATTTTTTTGTCTACGCTGGCAAGCGCACAATTTTTGATGTACTCGCCGAGCAGGACATTCGCTGGGCGGTTTATCAAGATGCTGCTGTTGTTGGAACGCTTCTCAGTGCTCAGTTCTGGACAATCCACCAAAAGCTCAAATGGCATGCATACCATTTGGGAGATCTTAAGCACCAACTGGCGCAAACGCGCGCGCCCCAGTACATATTCATCGAGCCCTCCTACGTGCCGCCTTTTGCCAACGATCAACACCCGCCCCACAGCGTCGCCGAGGGAGACAAGTTGATTGCCAAAGTCTACAAGATTCTGAAGGATAGTGGCCTATGGCATAAGACCATGCTGATCGTCACGTATGACGAGCACGGGGGCTGCTATGATCATTCCCCGCCTCCGACCGCGCTTCCGCCCGATGATTCAAAGGCGCAGTTCAAAGTGGGCGAAATCAATCCGTTTGCGCAATATGGTCCTCGGGTGCCGGCCATCGTTGCGTCTCCATACGTTGAGCCGGGAACCGTCTTCAGGGGCGAGCCGGGTCGTGAATATGACCATACCTCCATCCTTGCCACGATAAGAGACTGGGTCTTTTCCGGAAAGCCCGATATTCTCGGCGACAATCCCCGGATCAAAAATGCACCGACGGTTTGGCCGGTATTGACGAGAACGGTCGCGGGAGATGAGGAAGTAGCTCTTACAGAACCTGTTTCAGATTCGGCCGGAAGTGAACGCGAGAGCTCCGAGCAATTCTCATACAGGCAGAAGATCATCCGCGCAATGTCGGAGGCGGAGCGAATCGTAGCCGTTGAGTGTGACGGCGATATTGAGCGAGGGGCTGATCCGCAGAAGAACGAAAGATACTTTCAATTGATTCTCGAAAAAATGGCGGAATTGGAATGGGATCAGGGTGACGACTGAAGTAGGCGCCATCGAAAGGGTGGCGCTCATTGTTGATGTGCCGCGGAGACAATCCGGAAATCGCCTCTCCCGTATGCACGAAATCGAGCCAAAGTGGCCTTTAAAGACAGGCTGAGAGGTCGGGGCTAAAGGGGGCTCTCTTTGTGCGTCCCGCGCAAATTGTTGGGGTGGTCGGTTAAGAATTCTACAGTCGAGGGGCAAAAGGGTAAGGATGTTGCAGCTTGCCAGGGCTCCAGCTGGATGCGGGGCTAGGGGGCTGTGTTCGGCTGCGCTGTATTCAAAGTCCTCCGCAATTGGCGCTCGGGATTTTTCTAAGGAAGGGGGCGCGGTGCTGGTTTAAGCGAGGGCCGCGCAAATAGCGGGATCCGAATAGTATTATGCGGTCGCGCGACCAATGTATGCTCGCGCGACCGGGTGGCTTACGGCTTTGCTGGGGTTTTATAGTCGGCTTCCTTTTGAAACGACTCCCAGATGGTCTCGTAGCCCACAAAGCCCTTGTCGGTAGGCTCCATTTGACGGGTTCTCAGACGGCTCGTTTGTCCTTCCGGAACTTTGGGTCTGGTTTTCGGTTGCGCACTCATAAATCACCTATTGCTAGAAATCCGAGACAGCCACCGCAGGATATAGCAGATCAAAACTGGCCCGATGCCAGTATTTTTTCATCTTTCGACAGGGAATGTAATATCAAAAATTGTTTCTGGCCCATAAACTGAAGTAAGTCAGGTTGCCAGCGGGCTGGGCAAGGTGGCAAATTTCAGCCTGCACGCTGGAGTGGCGGCCAAGGCCCATGAACGTAAGAAGCTCGAGCGGCTCTGTCGTTACATCAGCCGCTCTGCGGTATCGGAAAAGCGGCTGTCCCTGACGCCAAGTGGTAACATTCGCTACCAGCTCAAGACCCCCTACCGGGATGGCACCACCCATGTCATCTTCCAGCCACTGGACTTCATCGCCCGGCTGGCGGCCCTGGTGCCAAAACCGCGGGTGAATCTGACACGATTTCATGGCGTATTTGCCCCGAACAGCAAACACCGTGCATTGGTGACACCGGCGAAGCGGGGAAAGGGCGCCAAACCCCAAGTCTCCGAGGAAGAGCAAGAGAAAACGCCGGTGGAGCGTCGGGCCGCTATGACCTGGGCACAGCGGCTGAAACGTGTATTCGGCATCGACATCGAGACCTGTTCGGCTTGCGGCGGGGCGCTGCGGATCATCGCCTGCATCGAAGACCCCGTGATTATTAAGAAGATACTCACCCACCTCGACAAGCAAGATCCTTCAATAGAAGTCTCGCCGTTGCCGCACTGCCGGGCGCCGCCGCTAGGTGGTTTGTTCAACTGAGCTCTCACCCATAGGGGCTGCGACATCCATGGACGCGGCAGGGCAGCAATTGGCCAGACGGAAAGAATCTGTCAGAAATACACCTTCGCCTGCGGACAATTCCCCCGTTCGGGAGGCTGGGATTCACGCCGATATTGCCTAAAGGGCCTGTTGACGCCCGCCTGACGACCAGCGGATACTTGGGGGAAATTCGGAAAAGGGCGTTTATCCTGCCTATACTCCAAACATGCCGCTTCATTAATAAAGCGGGAGAAATGTGTAAATAAATAACGGAGGAAAAAATGAGAAAGAACACTCTATTTAAGCGAGGTGGAGAGATGATCACCGGATTGTTGCTACTGCTTTTGACAAGCCAGGTAGCCTTTGCCGCTTTCACCGACGATTATCAGTTCAATACCCCGGTTAACCTGGGATCGAACATTAACACCCCATACAACGACTACGGGATGTCGTTGACGGCGGACGGCAATACCATGTATTTCGCTTCAAACAGGCCAGGGGGTTACGGGGGCATCGATATCTATGTCTCTCATCGGCTGAACGGTGAATGGCAACCTGCCGTGAATATCGGCCCTGCAGTAAACAACGGACACTATCAATACGAACCGACCATCTCTCCTGACGGAACAAGATTGTATTTTGCCTCGGACGAGGGCAGACCAAATTATCGGTATAGCAGGATCTGGGTGTCTGAGATAGTTAACGGTGTTCCCCAGCCGGCAACAGTTGTGCCCACATCAGTGAACTTTTCCTGGGCCAACAACAACCCACGATTTATTACCAGTGACGGGAACTGGCTATACTGGAGGGCTTGGGGCGGCATCGGTTATTGGGACATCTACCGTGTTGATCTGACCACCGGTGACTACTCAGTGATCGAACATCTCCCCGCACCAGTGAATGGGTATTACAGGGACTTTCCCATGTATGCAACCGCAGATTACAAGTATTTGCTTTTTACTTCCGACCGGGGTCACCTGGGGACATTTACCAGCTATGTTTCAGAGGTTGTCAACGGGGTATATCAGACACCGGAGACCCTGCCGTCACCCTTCAACAATTTCGCTACATATGTCGATATGGTGGTCCTAGCCGAGGATGAAACTATTGCCTACTTCGATGCTAGTCACACGGCGTATGGCTACGGAGGTTGGGATATTTACTATACAACACAGGAAGGTTACGGAAACCAGCCACCGGTGGCGGATGCCGGTCCTAACGTCAATATTGCCAGCGAAGAGATTGCGACCACGGTACTGCAGGGATATGCTTCAGACCCGGATGAGGACGATAGCATTGAATGCCGCTGGCTTGCAGGCGATACGATACTTCTTGACTGGGCAGTTGCCGATCCGGACGGACAGTGCCAGCCACTTGATCTGGGTACAGCTCCAATTGGACTTGGCGCTCATACCCTGACACTTGAAGTAACAGATGGATTGGCCACGTCCAACGACCAGATGATATTAACCATTGCCAACTCTGCTCCGGATGCAGTTGCCTGTGGCAGTGGTGTCTACAGCCTTGGAACAAGCATAGAGCTTTGCGGCAGTGTGTCAGATTTTGATGGTGATCTGGTGGATTATCAGTGGGCGATTGTAGACGGACCGGTCTTTTGCTCAGGCAGTATTCAGACAATTGAAGGCGGTACTCCGTCAGATTTGGAAGTATGCACTGTATCTGGTCTGGCCATCGGCACCTATGAATTCAGATTACAAGTACAGGATGGGATCAATGCGCCTGAATCCAGCACCGTGGTTGTTGAAGTTGTAGACAGCGAGATACCCACACTGGCCCCAACCAGCAATCTCAACATGCTCTGGCCGCCAAACCATCAGATGGTTGATATCGTGATTGCGGCCAATGCCACAGATAACAGCGGTGCGCCGGTGACACTCACTGTCGAGGTCGCAAGTAGTGAACCGCAGGACGGCTTGGGGGATGGAGACACTTCACCTGACTGGTCGGCCGCCATTATCGACCAGGCAACGGGAACAATTAGTCTGCAGCTGAGAGCTGAAAGTTCTGGAACCGGTGACGGTCGAACATATACTCTGGTCATCACGGCAACTGATGAGTCAGATAACAGCAGTCATGCAGTTGTGGAAGTACTGGTGCCGCATGACAAGAGAAAGAAGTAGCTGTAACAGATAGAAAAGCTTCACACTCAAAGGCAGGGCTTTCAAGCCCTGCCTTTTTTTGTGTGGTCGAAGATAGAATAACTCCACGGGTTAATACGTGGATAAAAGAACCCTAGAGCGATGCATTGGGACTATATAAGTTATACAAACGGCCTCATTGTTTATAGTTTAAGATACAACGGAAAAAGATCTCCCGTTACGGCTCCAATCCGAGGTTCGGACAAGATTCGTGTAAAAACGCCAATATAGGGGAACACTAGCATTTCATACAAAAAGTGACGGTTCTAAGTCCTTGATTTGTAAAGTGCTACTATAAGTAAGCAATTGATATTAATGGATTAAATACACTTTTCGAAACTGACACAATTTAGGGGGCGTTTGGCGCCTCCAATGCGACGAAACGGCCACTTGGTTGCACAAATAACGATCAGAGAGCCACATATCTCAGAAATTCGCGAAATTCGGGGTCGAAACGACCTAATTTGTGAAAAGTGAAGGAACTATCTTATATTCAATGAGTTACTATCATCACTGCCTTATAAAACAATAGGTTACAAGTGTCACTTTTTGTATGAAAAGTCAATGTACCCCAATTTAGGGGGCGTTTGGCGCCTCCAATGCGACGAAACGGCCACTTGGTTGCACAAATAACGATCAGAGAGCCACATATCTCAGAAATTCGCGAAATTCGGGGTCGAAACGACCTAATTTGTGAAAAGTGAAGGAACTATCTTATATTCAATGAGTTACTATCATCACTGCCTTATAAAACAATAGGTTACAAGTGTCACTTTTTGTATGAAAAGTCAATGTACCCCAAATTGCAAACCACGCTGAATAACTTTCGTTGGCAGTCTCACTGTCAAGGGCTCTACCAGCTTCCCGCAGCGGCTTGACTATCAATTCGCCATGCACACGTTACAGCGATGGTTTCCTACCATCCTTGCGGCCAACATGGGCGATTCATTCAACCATTTGCCACGCGGTAAAGCGCATCAAGCCCCACCCATAGTTTACAATCCCCATAGTCTTCGATAACCGGCGAGCCGCGGCTCAGTTCAATGTTCTTAAGCACCCTGCTGCGCAGGCTACTTAAGAACCTATTCAT
>JBDLIZ010000153.1:0-9993 GCA_039714615.1 Pseudomonadota bacterium
CACATCACCCCATACCACTCCCGCACGCGACGCTACGTTTAGGACACATACCGACATTGTCATACCGCAGGACCAAGCTCATATCTATATCCAGCATGGACAGGTACGCAACGTCAATGAGACTAATCTTTATGCTCCTCATTGCAAATTATGGCTGCAGAACATCAGTAACGACATCCAAACTGTTAGACCCGATACATTTAAGGTCATCGAGGTTAAATATTATACCGATATGTTTTTGCTCACTGAAATCGCTAGACTACAGGTAGCCAGCCTGCAGCTCATTGGTAGCGGCGATGGAGACCTGGGAGATATCATGTATATCACCGATCTAAAGCTTTACTCTAGCGAGCAGCGACAAGTGAACAGGCTGTTGTGTCAGCAGTTGGACGATGCAGGACTTGGACGGTATGTCAGCATGATGGAGATTCAACAGACACTCAACGGTATCGCCAGTCTTATACTAGGCGATGAACACCTCACTATACCGGCAACTACTCCGTTCGATTTCGAAACATAGCGGGCTCGATGTGAAAACGGTTGAGCAGCTTGTAAAAATCCGTGCGATTACGTTGCGCAAGGCGCGCGGCCTGACTGACGTTACCCTCGGTGATTTGCAATAGTTTGACCAGATACTCGCGTTCGAATCGCTTCTGAGCCTCGGCCAGCGAAAGAATACTCTCACTCTTGCCTCGCAGCGCCTTCTGTACCAGCTTAGCGGAGACCAGCGAACTCGTAGAAAGGGCTACCGCCTGCTCTACAACATTTTGCAGTTGTCTTACATTTCCCGGCCAGGGTGCGGCGACCAACAGCTCCATGGCCTCTTGCGAGAATCCTTTGATGTTTCTATTCGTCCTTTTTTTTACACCCGCCAGAAAATCATTAGCAAGCAATGGAATATCTTCCCGGCGTTTGGCCAAAGGGGGCATTTCCAAGGTAACCACATTGAGTCGATAATAGAGATCCTCGCGAATCGTTCCCGCCGTCACAGCGGCTTCCATGTCGACATGCGTCGCGGAAATTATCCTAACATCAACGGGTTGTGACTGGGTTGACCCCACCGGACGCACCTCCTTATCCTCTAACACCCTAAGCAACTTCGCCTGGAACAACAACGGCATATTGCCAATCTCGTCGAGAAACAGGGTGCCGCCATCCGCGGCGTGAAACAATCCCTCGTGACGAGAGGTTGCTCCGGTGAACGAGCCCTTGCTGTGACCAAACAACTCGGATTCCAGTAATGCTTCCGGTACTGCTGCGCAATTGAGCGCGATAAAGGGTCTATCCCGACGGGAACTTACCTTATGGATCGCCCTGGCAAGGAGTTCTTTACCCGTACCGCTCTGGCTCTGGATAAGAATACTGACATCAATGTCCGCTACCAGCTTGGCCTGACGCAACAGCTCATCCATAATCTCGCTGCGACTGATGATATCGCCACGCCATTGTTCCGTCTGCTGAGGCGTTTGGGCAAACGTTGTTTTGCCACTCAAGCGCAGGGCATCCTTAACGTTTTCCAGTAAAACCTTACTGTCAAAGGGCTTGGTGAGATAACTGAAAACACCCCGTCGAGTGGCCTGTACGGCATCCGGAATAGTGCCATGGGCGGTGAGGATGATCACCGGCAGCGTGGGATAACGCTCATGGAGAAACTCAAAAAGCGCCATCCCATCCATGCCCTCCATCCGTAAATCGGTAATCACCACCTGCGGCTGAAATACCGGCAGGCGAACCAAGGCCTTGGCCGCACTGTCCACTTCATCCACAATGAAGCCACCGGATTTGAGCCGAATCGAGAGCAACCTCAATAGGCCTGGATCGTCATCGACCAGGAGTATTTTGGCTCTTTCGGTTGCTGCCATCATGCCCCTCCGTCAAAGGGAGCCGTTCGGATTGCTCCCGTTCGATTAGATTTTCTTCGATATCCTTCAACTGCTCCAGCTGATGTTCCAATTTCTCCCTGAGTGCACGCTCTTCATGTAACTCATTTACCACCACATTGAAGTCTTGGATGCGTCTTTGAAGTTGGTCCACTTCGTCCTCATAGCGCTCTCTTTCCTGTAGTAAATTATCCATAAAAAATGCCAACGCCCGGTCATTTTCGGCTACCCTCTCATCGCTGCTAAGTATGCCTTTCACCAAGGTCTTGGCACGATGATCATCCCTAAAGGGTCTATCTGTAAGGCTCAACAACAGCGACAGCATCAACCGATTTCGCAAGGTCTGGTGTGCTGTATATTCCCTCTCCATATATTCATATTCGCGTTGAATCGCTTTGCCCGATTGTTGCGACAACCATCGATAATAACTCAACATGCTAAACGAGCCCTCCTTTCGGCCTGGTAGATCCGAATGAACAATCTCCACAGGAGGAGGTTGAAGCCGCCAATCAGGCGTATCATACATTTTACATCTCGCCAACAAGGCGCAGACCCCAAACCCTAGCAGGACAGAGAGCATTGCCACGTAAACTCTATTGCTCATGTCTTTATTTCTTGTTCTGCTCCAAGGGGTAAATAAACACGCATATGGGTGCCCTTTGCTTGATCCAGGATCTTAATATCGCCATGGTGGGCCTTTACGTATTGTCTCACAATGGCCAGCCCCAGGCCGGTACCTTTAACATGGCCCTTCTGTAAAACGCGCCCCCGATAGAATGCCTCGAAAACCCGGTCCCGCTCTGCTACGTCGATCCCTGGCCCTTGGTCTTCGATATCGAGTTGCGCGACCTCCCCAGCGGCGGCTACGGCTATACGTATCCTAGCACTCGCAGGTGAGAATTTGACGGCATTGGAAAACAGATTATCGACAATTATCTTGACCTTTTCCCGGTCCGCCACCACTTCCACCTTGGCCAGTTTTTCATCAATGTGCAGATTCTTGGAACGAATCGTCAAGCGATGATCAAAAATCACTGCACTGACGATTTCATCCAACCAAAACCTTTCAAGGCGCAGTTGTGAGGACTGAGACAAGGCCACATTGAACGCGAGCAGATCCTCAATGCGCTTTTGCAATTGCAAGCTGTTATCGCGCAATATCGCAGCGACCTCAAGCTGCTCTGAGCTAAGCGGTCCCACGACCCCGTCATTGAGCAATTCCGCGCCTTCACGGATTGCGCTCAAGGGCGTTTTCAGCTCATGGGATATATCTCTCAGAAAAGACTTCTTCTGTTCCTCCAATTCGTTGAGACGCGTTCTCAACCAATCGAGCCTTATGCTGAGCTCTCGAAGATCCTGAGGCCCCCGCACGATCGAAATAGGTTTGGAGAACTCGCCCGATCCCAACCGCCTGATCTCCTGATCGATGCGTCGCAGGGGGCGGGTAATCAATACGGTAAAGGTCAGCGCCAGCACCACAGTAGCAGGAATAAGCGCAATGGCGATAAAGGCCAGTACCTGCTTCGCCTGTTTAGCCTGACGACGCATTTCATCGGCATCTTGAGCGATAGACTGACTAATTTCAAAGGATAGGGATCGCGCCAGTTCAACCACCGGAGGAAATTCAGCAAGACCTGAGACCTCCACGGCATCGCTCAATGTGATCTCTTCCAGGGTGGCATACAAATCCCGTTCCAGACCGATTAAACGATCCAGGCGTTGGCGCTGCGGATCATCAAGATCCAATGCATCGAGTATTGCGATCGCACTCTTGAATTCGGCGCGCCTGTTGACATAATGAAGATAGAAACTCTGATCACCTAAAATGCGGAATTGGTGCGCACTGCGTTCCATTGCAGATACCTGCTCTACAATGATTCTGCCGGCACCTACCGCCTGAGCGGTATCCAAAACAACCCGCCTGCCCTTACCCGCCAAACCGTCCACCTGAAGCACCGCAAACACCAGCGCCACGATCAGCGGTAGAGAAACGACCAAAAAACCGATCAGGGTGAGTTGCAGGATGGATGTAGGCAATTGGATCTTCAATACGTGAAACATCTCGGTGGGATGTTCTGATACTTACGCAGCGCGATTGCGAAGTGTCGCAAACCACCGTCAAGCCTACATGGGTGTAGCCGAAAAAGAAACAGTGCTCAAAGGCACTGTTTCCGATTGAACGGGTTTACACGGACGTGAACCCTGAGTCTGTAGGCGAAAGGATGGAGTAGTCTGCTAGGAGCCTGTCGGAGCGAGAGAGCAAAGACGCTTAAGCCGCACCTCCATTACAGCGGCTCAACAGCAGATTGGGTGGGTCTAAAGAGAAAACAAAAGGGGCTACCTTTTTCAATGCGCTGAGCCCGAGTATCGGTCGGGTATCATCAGGAAATACCGCAACCTCAACACTTCGGATCATACACTTTCCGCCTAGATTTATTCCTGAAATCAGATATACGGGGACTACTCTAAGGCTGCCATCGGCCATGATGCCATTGAGTTCCCTAAGATACGTGGCAGCCCCCTTGCCCCTCAACACATCCAGGGTATCTTCACTAATCGCGCTGTATCCGGAACCCGTATCCACCAGCAGCTTGATCTCTCCATAACCTTCGATCTTGCCTTGAACATAATAGGTTGCCGTGCCCGCACTGTGCATGGGTACCCGAGTTACCGGTGGTGCGGCTAACGCAAGTGTAGACACCAACAAGACCAAGACCGTCCCCGTTGCAAATCCCTTCATCCATTTCTCCCTAGGCATTGAGGTGAAATATACCTCACGAATTAGGTATATATCCTCCAATCAAGAGAGTAGATCAGTGATTATTGGACTAGGTCAAGGAATGCGAGACCGGTGGTTTGAAACGGTTGGTTCAATGGAGATCATGAAGTTTCCCTTACCCGGTAAACAATATATCCTCAACATATGGATTTTTTGGCGCGCTTGCCATCCGCTACGGAAATTATTTCAAGCGCAGGGCATTACCCACCACGATAAGAGAACTCAAAGACATCCCTATGGCAGCCCCCCATGGAGGAATAAAACCTAACGCGGCCAAAGGGACAGCAGCAAGATTATAGGCCGCCGCCCACGACAGATTCTGCAAGATTATGCGGCGCGTCTTACGTGCCAATTGACGGGCCTCCGCAAGCCGCTGTAACGTAGCACCAAGGATCACGAAGTCACTGCTAACCTGAGCAACATTGGCGGCCTCGGAAAACGACAGGGATACATCGGCAGCCGCAAGGGTCGGGGCATCGTTAATCCCATCGCCGACCATGATCACACGTCGACCTTGTCGCTGCACCCGTTTAATCCAATCCAGTTTCTTGGTTGGCGAAAGACCGCCATGAAACTCTTCTATGCCTAGTCCTGCGGCCAATTTAGCCACATTGTCTTGGTGATCTCCACTGAGGATCACGAAACGATTTACTCCATACCCGCGCAGATCCTTCAGCATGGTTTCAAGCCCTGGTCGAGGCGCGTCCAGCAAACCAAACAAGGCCTGCGGCCCTTGCTTATCGGCAAGCATGATTACACTGAAACCCCGTCCTCTCAGGCCCTGGATTCGCTGCCAAACCTCTTCTTCTAAGGCAGCACTGTTGATGGCGAACTCCGGTTTTCCAAGCCGCCAATGCCGATTGTCCAAAGTCCCTTCTACCCCGGCCGAGGGATGGATTCGCAAGGCCTTAACGGCCTGTTCCTGAGCACCGTGAGTCGCTCGAAAGGCCTTGGCGAACGGATGCTCGGAGGCCTGCTCTAAAGACGCTGCAATACACCTGAGCTTAGACTCCGCCAACTCGCCTAAGGTCTCGACAACCTCTAGCTGGGGATGTCCCTGGGTCAAGGTACCCGTCTTGTCAAAGACGATCAGATCGCTGGTTGCCAAGGGTTCCAGAGCATTCATGCGCAGGGGTAAAAACCCAAGATCGGCAAATCTACCTGCCCCTAAGGAGAGGGCCACGGGAGTCGCCAACGCCAAGGCGCAGGGGCAGGTTACGATAAGCACGGCCACCACGTTTTGAACAACCACGGATGGATCCAGCCAACTCCAAATCGAGGCGGTGAGAGCTGCGATGATCAGAATAATAGCTACGAACCAAAGCGCAGCGCGCTCTGCCAATTGAGCATAGTAAGGTCGCGACTTCAGGCTGTGTTCGACCAGTCGGCTGATCTCACCAACCGTTGACTCCTCGGCGCTATGGCTTACCCGGATGACCACCGGCTGATCACCGTTCAAACTCCCCGCCATGACCCGATCACCTACCGCCCGGTTCACTGGCGTAGACTCACCGGTCAATAACGACTCGTCAAATCTGCTAGCCCCCGCGGATACGATTCCATCGACCGGAACCTGGTCACCGGGCCTGACTCGCACCCGGTCGCCCGGAATCAGCTCGATCACAGGAACCTGTTCCTCCCCCGAATCGCCGAGTTTACGTGCCGTGGCGGGAATCACCATGGCCATTCGATCCAATGACTTCGCGGCAATGAGACGTCCTTTTAGTTCATTAAAGCGAGCCACCAATAATAAAAACACAAACATTGCAATCGAGTCGTAATAAACCTCACCCCGCTGAGTTAATGTAGATATGAAACTTCCCGTCCAAGCCGTCAGCAGCCCGATCACAATGGGCACGTCCATTCCCAGGCGCCCCCTCTTCAAGTCCCTCCATGCACCGAAAAAAAATTCCTGGCCTGGGTAGGCGAGAATAGAGGTTGTGGCGACCAGACTTGTCCAACGGCCAATAATGATCCACAATGGATATTCCCCATCAGCATCGATGTAGCCGAAGATATAGCTGGCGACCGAGAAGTTCATCACCATCATGCCAATGGCCCCAGCAAAAATAATACGCTCTATGCTGCGACGTCTTTGGTCCGCAACCAAGGCGTCTCGATGGGCGGGATCGTAGGGGTGGGCGGTATAACCAATATCAGCAACGGCCTTCAATATGTCACTGAACTTGATTCGTTGGGGATCCCAACGCACCCAGGCACGCTGGCTGGTGTAATCCATCCCCACATCCTGCACGCCATCAAGGCTGCGCAAATGGCGTTCATTCAGCCACAGACAGGCGGCACAGCGGATTTCTTCCAGGATCAGTGAGGCCTCGCGGGCTTCACCTTGCGCCTTCACGAAATCACGCTGAATAGCAGGATTGTCGTATAACTGCGCCTGTTCCAGAAAAGAGGGAATGACAGAGGTATCGGCGCTAGACGCAGGCTGCTCTCGGTAACGGTAGTAATCCTCGTGCCCGGCCTCGAGGATGGCTCGGCAAACCGCTTCACAACCTGTACAACAGAACTTGCGGCGCTCCCCGAGTACCTGCTGGGCAAGGGGCCGAGCGTCAATCACCGGCAAACCGCAGTGAAAGCAGGTCTCAGGCATCGGAGTTTTGGACGTGGCGACTATGGGAAAGGAAGGAATGCCCAATTTTGGAAAACGCTACCTGACATTCAACAGAAGTTAAAAACGCCAAATCCAGGCCACGCCAAATATTAAGCGTGGCCTGGATTTCGCGTTAAAGAGCAATAAAACCTAGATCACTTGCTGGATCGAGGTAAAAACTTATTATGGTGACTACTGGCTGCCCATGAGTGCGTAATAATCCGCTAGCGCCTTAATCTCCTGATCCGTCAGCTGTTGGGCAATCAGACGCATACGCCGATAGATATCGTTGCTGCGCTTACCGCTCCTATAGGCCTGCATGGTTGAAGAAAAATAGCCCGCCTGCTGACCTGAAAGGGCAGGAACATCAACAATGCTACCCTTCCCCGTCCTGCCGTGACAAGCCGCGCAAGGCGCCAACAAGCGCTTACCGTCTCCTCGGCTGACCAGGTCTTGGGTCGCGTTTCCGGAATCTGCTTCGGCACTCTTCCCCTTTGGTAAGGGCTGAGCCGCATAAAAGGCTGCCAGATCGGCCATATCCTGATCCGCGAGAGGCTTGGCTAAGCTCGCCATCATGGGATTTTCCGTTCGTTTATCCTCTTGGTAATCCTTTAGTTGTTTGAAGGTGTAAGCGGCCAACTGCCCGGCGAGACTCGGAAAGCTTGGACTAGGGCTAACCCCGGTGGCACCATGACACCCAGCACATGAGGCGGCAAGTCCCTTGCCACGCTCCGGATTACCGGAGGCGATCAATTGTCTTGCCTCGGAGGTCCAGGCCACGTTTGATGAGGGCGCCGCCAAGACCAGGGGACTGAGCAATGCAAGGGCGAAGAAAACGGATAGGGTAAGCATGCGCTTCATAATCATATACTCCATGGAAACGCCCCGTAGGTCGGCATCATGAAAAACTGCGCGATGGGATAGCCGTAGCTGGCCACGATGTAAATTAGAATGATCCAGTTCCATATCGCAAAATTGTTGAGCGAGGCGGGCAGACTCAATACCGGATGTATGGGCTCGGCGAACCCGAGCTCCCGATCATCTTCGCGCTGTGCATTTCCATGGGTTTTCAGCAGCACCACGATTAACATCAACGCTGAGATCAACAGGATGACGGCACCGACGATCATGATCGTCTCGCCTGCCTGCCAGGTCTGCACCAGGGGTGTATCATAGGGTGTGGAGGAGATCCTGCGGGGTTGACCCTGCAGGCCGATGATATGCCACGGCGCGGTAGTAATGATCATGCCGATGAACCACAGCCAGAGCTGGGTGATGGCCAGGCCCTTGGCGGCGAGTTGTTTACCGGTCAACTTCGGCCAGATATGATAAGCGATACCGAAGTAGAGAATGACCGCCGTTCCGGCGAATATCAAGTGAAAGTGACCTGTAACCCACTGGGTATTGTGCACCAAAGTGTTCATGGCATAGCTGGCGTTGATCAGACCGCCCCAGCCACCCAAGGTAAGCAATAATAAGCTAAGCCCCGCCGCAGCGACCAGGGGATCACCCCAGGGCAAGGCCTTGATCCAACCAAACAGCCCCTTGCCACCGCGCAGACGACCGGCAACCTCGAGCGAGGCGATGATGGTAAAACCGGTGAACAGGGTGGGTAACGCCACCATAAAGGTCCCGAACATATGCAGGGCCTTCCAGCCCGCGGCCTGGAACGGATCCATGTAGAGATGATGCATGCCGATAGGAACGCTGATCACCATCAGCATGATAAAGGCGATGCGACCCATCTCATCGCTGAATAACCGGCCGCCGGCCGCCTTGGGCAACAGCGTGTACATGGCGATATAGGCCGGAAACAGCCAGAAATACACAATGGCGTGCAGGGTCCAGGAAAACAGGGTGCGCGCCAGCCCCACATCCACCGTTTCCTTGAAACCCAGCGACCAGGGAATCAGTTGGAACAGCATCTCCAGCGCCACCCCGACACTGGTCCACAGCCACATCGTGGCATTGGCAGTGACCCCGAACATCACCAGGGGAACAGGCCGACCGGGATTGGCCTTCTTCCAGCTCAGTGTCATCATGATCATTTGCAGACACCATATCCAGGACCCCACCACCAGTAAGGTGGCACCGATATAGAACAGGGGATGGGCCTGCAGCGGTGGATAGAAGGTGTACAGAATGGAGGCCTGGCCGGTTAATAGGGGAAACGCGGCCATTAGCACCCCAACAACAGTCACCGCAAAACAGGTCCAACCCAGCCCGTTTCCTCCCCATAAAGGCTGTTTAAGGCTGTTGGTAGCCCAGAAATAACCGGTACCTATTACCACGAAGGTGGTCAATACAAAGCCCATCAGTACACCGTGTGTCGATACCGATGCAAAATATATTTCCACGGACTCGATGGAGGGGAACAGGCCGCTGCGTTCCGCCACCTGATAAACGCCCATCAGCGCCGCGGCGAGAAAGGCAATAAAAGCCACCCAAAGGTTGGCTATGCTCAACGAGGACGCCCTAGTATCACTCATTAGTATGATCTCTCCCTTTATAGCTTAAATTCTGACTTTGGCACCACGACCAGACGCGACCACATGTGTTCATGCCCCAAGCCGCAGAATTCGTTACACAACATGGGGACTTCCCCGGGGGTTGCGAACCGGGTCGTCACCTGAGAGACATAGCCCGGAACCACCATGGTGTTCATATTGGTATATGGGGTATGCACACCATGAAGGACATCGGCACTGGCAACGCGGAAGGTG
>JBDLIZ010000154.1:0-9963 GCA_039714615.1 Pseudomonadota bacterium
GTGTCTGCAAAGCTGCCCCGTGCGTCATCAGAATAATCGTGGATGGCGTCATGCAGGATGTTCTCTGCCGCGTTCACTCCAGTTATAGCGACCGCGCCACTCATGGCCAGACCGAATATTGATGATAAAACAATCGGTTTAATAGTCGTGATGTTCATTGTGCATTCCTCTAGTTGATAAATACCGTCTGCATGTCATCCTTGTCTTAATTAAGATCGTCTAGAGCAAGCGATCTGTTTTCCGTCTCTTGTGCTTATAGTAAAGCACAGTGATGTAACCGGCCCATTTCAGAAACAAGGGTTTTTGTATCTTAGTGTTGCTCATAACCTACCCGTTACAGACGGTTACACATTCATTTATCAAATAGAGTTTTGTATTTTCATACCACTTGAACTCACAGGCTCGCAGGCCTGTAATTATCTTCAGACCTATAGTTTTTCAGATAAATAATTGCACAAAACATTGGAGCACTTTAATCTGGGTAGGGTGCGCTGTGCGCACCATTTGAAATTTAATTTCTGACTGTCTATAGGAGCCAGTCGGGTAAGTGTGTCAGCCGCATTCCTTGGCTAGAACGACCAGCCAAACCGACAAATCATTCATTATCACCACCAATGAAACGATAGACAACGGCACCCAGTATTGCTCCTGCAATCGGGGCAACCCAGAACAGCCACAGCTGGGCAATCGCCCAATCTCCGGCAAATAATGCAACACCCGTGCTGCGTGCGGGATTAACCGATGTATTGGTTACGGGAATACTGATCAGATGAATCAATGTCAGACCGAGACCGATGGCGATCGGGGCAAAGCCTTGTGGTGCTCGCGAATCAGTCGCCCCCAGGATGATGAGCAGGAACATCATGGTCATGACGACTTCAGTGACCAGTGCAGCAAGCAACGAGTAATTGCCCGGTGAATGGGCACCGTAACCGTTGGATGCAAAACCGGCGGATACATCGAAACCCGCTTTGCCACTCGCGATGAGATAGAGTACAGCTCCTGCTACAATGGCACCCAATACTTGAGCAACGATGTACGGCAAGAGTTCTTTTGCAGAAAACCGACCGCCTGCCCAGAGCCCTATGGAGACCGCGGGATTGAGATGACAGCCTGAGATATGTCCGATCGCATAAGCCATTGTTAGTACCGTCAAACCAAAGGCTAGGGATACCCCCAACAGGCCGATGCCCACCTCCGGAAATGCCGCAGCCAGCACTGCACTTCCGCACCCCCCAAGAACCAACCAAAATGTTCCAAAGAACTCCGCGCCATACTGTTTCATTTGTATCTCCTCTCTTTTTTATATAGCCTAACACGCCAAATTTTGAGGTTTACCTGCAACCGCCAGTCTAACGGCTGATCTTAACAATTATTAACAATCATATCAGCACAATCTAAGAAGGGGACATACTGGTGAGCATATGGCTGGCCTGGCTTTCACAACATGGGCTGATCCTGGTTTTCGGCGGTGCCGCTCTAGAAGGCGAGACCGTCATCGTACTCGCAGGCATGCTCACCCACCAAGGGGTATTGCCATTTACGTGGACGGTATGCGTGGCTGCAATGGGCGCATTCATGGGTGACCAGGTCCTGTTCCGCCTCGGCCGGCATTACGGACAGGGTACGCTGAATCGGTTTCCACGTCTGGCGCACCATACAGACAGAGTCGAACCCTGGGTGCAATCGAGAGCCGACTGGGTCGCAGCAAGTTCGCGCTTCGTCTACGGCATGCGATCCGTGATGCAGTTGATGCTGGGGACATACCGCTATCCGGCCGTTCGCTTTCTGCTCATCAACCTGTTCACTGCCCTGTTATGGGCAATCGCTGGGGTAGGCGGCGGTTATATGGTAGGTAACGGCGCGGAAAAACTACTCGGCGATATCATCCATTTCGAACAATTCATACTGCTGGTCGTGATCTTCATCCTGGGCGGATGGTGGTATCGCCGACGGCGCGGTTGAGATCTCTTCAAGGTGGTATTAATGCAGTCTCTAGGAGCCTGTCGAACTTAGGCGATCGTAGCCGTTAGCTGTTCCTATCCTCGGCAAACATCCCGAGAAACAAGCTTGAAAATAGAAGAATCGCTCCAGTAAGTAATCCGCCTACTCCGACATAGGTAAAAATCTCCGTCAAAAAATACTGATGGGCAGGGTCACGACCTATTGATGGTGCCAGCAAGAACATCGTGAACCACGAAAGCGGATAAAAACTGCCAAGCCCAATAAGCACCGAAGAGACGGCCTTAACCCTTGCCTTCATTCCAGAAAACATGACCAAGATGACTAAACCTAGCGAAAATGCGGCGATGCCGGTGGCATGAAAATGGGCCCTTTGGGCATAACGCCAGATTTTATCTTTGCTTTTAGCGTCGTGTACTTCAGGATTAGCTGCTATACCTTCTGCGATGAAATCCTTATACATATCTTCATTGATCCCGAAGGATATACCCAATCCAACACCAAATACCAAACCCAACAGCACCAATGCAAGACCTAGCTTCACGACTTTAAGTTCTTTGTTCATCTTTGGTTTCCGTATCATTAAGGGGACGTTTCTTTGGACGCTGCCAGAGCGATGCCCCAACCGCAATGGCGTGAGTATGGATCAGCTATAAAACCCGATCGCCCTCATTGAATTGACCTCAAGGGCACAGAAGTAGTACATACTCGATTTCTGATAATTCTATTCGACCCATGCCCCCACCAAATCGAATACTGCTGGTCATCATGCCCCTGATCGGCGACGTCATCTTGGCCACGCCCCTGCTGCGCACCCTGCGGCGCGCCTATCCACAGGCCGTAATAGATGCCTTGGTGTATCAAGGCCATGGCGCGGTGTTGGCGGGCAATCCCGATCTCAACCAGGTGCTCGAAGTCACGGAGCGTCCACGGGGGCGGGAATTGTTAGATCTGTTTCGCCGACTGTTCAGACACTATGACCTATCCTTTTGCAACTCCACCAGCGATAGAAAAATCCTCTACGCCGTACTTGCCGCCCGCCGCTGTATCACCCTGGTACCCGCGCCACGCTGGCAGGACGCCTGGAAGCGGTTTTCCAGCTATGGCTGGACGGAGCTTGATGACCAGTACACGCATACGGTGGTCCAGAATCTCAGGCTGGCCGATCTGTTGGGTATAGCGCGGTGTCATGAGGTGATGGTACCGCATGCCGAGAAGGCATTACAGACCCTTGAGGATCTGCTGCCATTCAATCCGAGCGTCGAACCCTATGCCGTACTTCACATGGCCCCACGCTGGCATTACAAACGCTGGACACACTGCGGCTGGAGGACCCTGGCCAAGCACCTGATCCACAGGGGATTACGGGTGGTGTTGACCGGTGGAGGTGATAAGCAAGAGTTGGAATATATCGGTGCAATTTTTGCTGAGATACCCGCCGGGATGAGCAATCTTGCCGGCAAACTGAGCTTTGCCGAGGTCACCCGGCTGATAGAGACCTGCCAGGTCTATGTGGGGCCGGATACCGCGATCACTCACATCGCCGCCGCCACGGGGGCGCCAACCGTGGCGTTATTCGGACCCACTAATCCCCTGAAATGGGCGCCTTGGCCGCACGGCTACGCTGGGAACCACCCCCCGTTCCCCAAGGTGGGCAGCCGGCGGGTAAACAATGTCTTTCTGGTCCAGGGTGAGGGGGAGTGTGTGCCCTGTCATGAGGAGGGATGCGAGGGTCACAAGTTGAGTTCCAGCCGCTGTCTGCTGGAACTGGATAGTGAGAGAGTGATCAATGCGGTAGACACATTCGTCTGTCAGTAAGCCTCTGACATTGAGATTGGTCACAAGCTCTGCGCTCAAACCAGTGTCCTCACCGCCTCAAACACATCGCCAACCCCTATCTGCCGCAAACAATCCAGATGTCCCAATGGACATTGCCTTTTAAAACAGGGGCTGCAATCGAGACCCAAATGCATGATGCGTGTGTGTTCTTTAGCTCCCAGCGGAGGGGTGTAGTCGGGGGTGGATGAGCCGAAGATCGCCACCATCGGCCGTTCGAGGGCTGCGGCGATGTGCATCAATCCGGAATCATTAGTGACCACCGCATCGGCCAGGGACATCAGATCAATGGCCTCCTGAAGTGAAGTCCGCGCACACAAATTCAGCGTAGCGTCCCCCGTAGCGCGAGTGATATGGCGGCAGATTTCGATATCCTGGCCGGATCCCACCACCCAGATCTGGAAGCCTTCATTCTGTAGCCGCTGAGCGAGTTGCGCAAAATACTCCCCGGGCCATTGTTTGGCCGGACCGTACTGCGCGCCGGGGGCGAAGACGATGATCGGACGATCCAGCGAAAGCTGCAAACGCTCGATCAGATCCTGCCGGCAGCGTTCATCGACATTCAATCTGGGACTGGGGATATTTCCCAGGGCTTGCGACTGACCGGGTGGGTAGGCCAAGGCGGCATAGTGCCGTACCAGCAACGACATACGCGCCTGATCCAGCGCATGAATCTCGTTGAGCAGGCCGTAACGACTCTCGCCTAGATAACCGCTGCGCCGGGGAACTCGGGCGAACCAGGGAACCAAGGCCGATTTGAGAGATCGCGGGAGCACGATGGACCAGGTATAGCCCTGCTTGCGCAAACGCCTCGCCAGGCGGTAGCGACGCCGCAGCGCCAGTTCGCCGTGCTGTACATTCAAATCGATGGCCTGATTGACCTCAGGCATGCGTTCCAATAGCGGGATGCTCCATCGCGGGGCGACCACATCGATGATGATCTCTGGATAACGGTGTTTGAGGATTTTAAACAGCCCTTGGGCGATCACCATGTCGCCGACCCAGTTGGGGCCGACGATGAGTACCCGCCCGGCGCCCTCAGCCGTCATCGGCCCCATTCAACCAGTCCAGATACCGGTGTACGCCCTGCTCGACGGTTAAAAACTCAGCCGTATAACCCGCCTTGCGCAAGGCCTCGAGGTTGGCCTGAGTATAGCTTTGGTAACGTCCCTTGAGATGATCGGGAAAGGGGATATAGCGGATCTCACCCCGGCCATGCCAGCTGACCACGGCACGAGCGACATCGTTGAATGCCTGGGCACGCCCGGTGCCTACGTTGAAGATACCACTGACCCGCGAGTTACCCATGAGCCACAGCTTTACCGCAACGGCATCCTCCACATAGACGAAATCACGCTGTTGCTCGCCATCGCCGTAACCTTCACAGCCCTCGAACAGCCGAACCTCACCATGCTCCAACATTTGATTGTTCAAATGATAGGCCACACTGGACATGCTGCCTTTGTGTTGTTCGCGCGGACCGTAGACGTTGAAATAGCGCAGACCGACGACCTGCGCAGAGACCTTGTCCAGATGTCTGCGCACATAGTTATCAAATTGGAACTTGGAATAGGCATACACGTTCAAGGGCTGCTCGTTCGCCGGGTCTTCCGTGAACACCGGCCCCATGCCGTAAACCGAGGCCGATGAGGCATAGATATAGGCGGCATTGGCGTCCTGGCAAGCATGGTACAAACATTTGGAGTATTCGTAATTGTTTTCCATCATGTAACGCCCGTCCCATTCGGTGGTCTTGGAACAGGCCCCCAGGTGGAATACCGCCTCGGTGCGCTTACCCAGGCCATGGGCCTTGACCTGGTCTAGAAACCGGTCCTTGTCCTGGTAATCCGCAATATCACAATCGGCCAGGTTGCGAAATTTAGTACCGTCGCCCAGATCATCCACTACCAGGATGTCTCGGCGCCCTCGGTCATTCAAACCCTTGACCAGATTGCTGCCGATGAATCCGGCGCCCCCCGTGACCACGATCATGGTCTATCTCCCGAATGCTGTATCGACTCAGTGCTTGTCTGCTGGCAACTCATTTTTTATTCTGCAACCTCTCTATCATGCCCGTGGTCGAACACCCCTCGACATAGGGGAGGATACGGGTCTCACCCACACAGCAATTACCTGCCACTTCCTGCGGCCGGTAATCCCCGCCCTTGACCAGGATATCCGGTTTCAGCTTGCAGATCAGGCGTTCCGGCGTGTCTTCCGAAAAGGGGACCACCCAGTCGACAGCGGACAAGCCGGCCAGCACGGTCATGCGCTGATGCAGCGTGTTGATCGGCCTTGAGTCGCCTTTGAGTCGACGCACCGAGTCATCGTCATTGACCGCCACGATCAGTCGGTCGCCCAGCTCAGCGGCCTGCTCCAGATAACGCACATGCCCGGCATGCAGGATATCGAAGCATCCATTGGTCATCACGACGGTCTCGCCGGCCTGACGCACACTGGCAAGCAGGCGTAACAATCCCTGCTCTTCGACCAACCCACGGACGACCTCTTCATGATGGTTCAAGGTTCCTTGCAGTTCTTCTGGGATAACGCCGGCGGTACCTAGCTTACCGACCACCACGCCAGCGGCAAGATTGGCCAGCCGCATCGCAGTAGGCAGGTTTTCACCGGTAGCGAGCCCCGCCGCCAGCACCGAGATTACGGTATCCCCGGCACCGGTGACATCGAAGACCTCACGTGCCTGGGTGGGCAGATACACAGGCTCATGGTCAGGACGCAAGAGCGTCATCCCGGCCTCACCGCGGGTGATCAGCAACCCGCCTAACTCATGCCGCTCGATCAATGCCAGACCTCGTTCCACCAACTCATGCTTATCCCGGCACCCACCCGCAGCGGCCTCGAACTCGGCCAGATTCGGGGTGATCAGGCTGGCGCCGTGGTAATGGGAGAAATCGCGCTGTTTAGGGTCCACCAACACCGGTTTACCGGCGTCCTGGGCCGCCTCGATGAAGGGGATCGCGGGCGACAATACCCCTTTTCCATAATCCGACAGGATGACTATATCGGATTCCGGCAATCGCGCCTGCATGGCAGCCAGTAGC
Source organism: Pseudomonadota bacterium (assembly GCA_039714615.1). Taxonomy (GTDB): domain Bacteria; phylum Pseudomonadota; class Gammaproteobacteria; order JAAEPA01; family JAAEPA01; genus JAAEPA01. The sequence continues at coordinate 6,861 of JBDLIZ010000154.1, forward strand.
TGGTAGCTGTCCAGCTCATGGAAGCCGCGCTCGAAGTCCAGTCGGATGAGTTGCTGATGGTGACTGATGATCCGCAGCTTGGTGACCGTGGGCGAATCCTCGGCCTTTTGAAACACACACTCGACAGCGTTGGCCGCCAGCACCTTTTCCAGCACCCGCGAATTATCGTCACGACCGGTAATGCTCAGCAGGATGGCCTGACCACCCAGCATGGCAATATTCAGCGCCACATTGCCCGCCCCGCCGGGGCGTTCCTCCAGGTCCTGGACATGCACCACCGGGACCGGGGCCTCGGGGGAAATTCTGGTGGTAGCACCATGCCAGTACCGGTCCAGCATGACATCGCCCACCACTAGAACGGTGGCCTTTGCGAAATTAGGTATGGTCACGATCGCGACTTATCAGGGGTGACGGATGATAGTGTGCAAACGGGTTGTTTGCACATTGCCGAGCATGAAAGTAAGCACGACCCAGACTAATCTTTCAATACGTACTCAGTGCCACAATAGGGGCACAGGATTCGCCCGTTGGGGGCATCCTCAATGGGCAAAAAAACCGCCGGATGTGAATTCCACAGGCTCATCTCCGGCAACGGACAACGCAAGGGTAGGTCGGCGCGGCTGACGGCATATTCCCGGGTGGTGCTGGGCGTCTTGTAATCGCCCTGATGGTTTGCGGTGTGGGGATTGGGCATGTTTAAATCCAGGATATTGTGCTTAGAAAAGAACGCAGTTGCTATTTTTGTTGAAACCTAAGCTACCGGCGTCAACCATTCAAGATAGGCCTTGTGCCGGCCATGAACCACATCGAAATACAGGCTTTGCAGGCGCTGGGTGATCGGGCCCCGCGTACCTGTGCCGATGGCTCGATTGTCCAACTCGCGAATCGGTGTCACCTCGGCGGCGGTACCCGTGAAGAAGGCCTCATCGGCGATATACACCTCATCGCGGGAAAGACGTTTTTCATGCACGCTCAGCCCGAGTTCCCGGGCCAGCACCATCAGGGTACGGCGGGTCACCCCATCCAGAGCCGAGGTCAGTTCGGGGGTATACAGGGCACCATCCTTGACGATGAAGATGTTCTCCCCGCTGCCCTCGGCCACATAGCCCTCGGGATCGAGTAACAGGGCCTCGTCATAACCGTCGGCCAGGGCCTCCTGCAATGCCAGCATGGAATTCATGTAGTTGCCATTGGCCTTGGCCTTGCACATCGTGATGTTGACATGATGACGGGTGAACGACGAGGTCTTGATCCGGATCCCCTTTTCCATGTTTTCCTGTCCGAGATAGGCACCCCACTCCCAGGCCGCGACCATACAATGCACCCGCAGATTGTCGGCGCGCAGTCCCATGCCTTCGGCGCCATAAAAGCACATCGGCCGAATATAGGCGGTACGCAGCGCATTTTCCCGCACCACCGAGCGCTGCACCTCGTTGAGGGTATCCCGATCGAAAGGAATCTTCATGCCAAGGATATGTGCCGAATCGAATAACCGCTTGGTGTGCTCCTGTAGGCGAAATATGGCCGTGTCGGTATCCGTCTTGTAGGCTCTCACCCCCTCAAAGACACCCATACCATAGTGCAAGGTATGGGTCAGCACATGGACCTTCGCCTCTCGCCAAGGGACCATTTCACCATCTAACCAGATCAGACCATCTCGGTCGGCCATCGACATATGAATTTGCTCCTACAAATTCCAATAGATCCTGTGATTCGCCAGGAAAAGGGATTATCTCTGGATAAGAGCCGTTGGCGGGCGTGCAGAACGTAAGATATAGATTCGGACAGTGTTAGCTACGTGCGCCCGACAGTTCTTTCCAGGTTTTTTTACTCGCTTGCTGATTATACCTGTAGCGCAGAGGTAGATATACCTATCACGGGTGGATGGTACAGGGAGGAAGGCGCCTCTTGCCTCGCCATTAGGCTAAGTACCCCGTTTCACCTTATTTTGCGGTTTCAGCAAGACGAGAAGCGGCCAGATGCTAGGCGCGCGCGCAGGACTAGCCTTGGATTGCGTATCAAGGGAGCGCAACAACAAAAGGGACCCAAGGGACTGACTAGGTCTCACATTGCATGTTAATCAGTCATTTTCACTGTTGTCGCCCTTGTACGCCCTTGTTGATCCCTCAATTCGGTAGTATGTCCGGGAATCATCCAGGATTACATCCTTGAAGAAATCGCGGATATTTTTAAATTCGTTTTGTGTTGGTTCAAAAGATTTAATGCCTCTTCGATATATTTATCAGAGCCAATCTCGTCGGCAATATATTCTTTTAACAATACAACCCACCTACTGTGAATGATACAAAAATATTTTGAACTATCATGGATTAAGGGGCAATCTGCACACCTCTTGCCGAGGGCAATTCTAGAGAATGTCCTTCTTTGCCACTCCTGACGGTATCGTTCTGCATGCTCTTCAATCCATGCCAAGGCTAATTGCTGCTGTTGTTCCCTTGGCGCATTTTCGATGAAACTTCTTATCTCAGAGACCTGATGTTGCAAAAAAATCTCGTCTGAAATGCTAAGATCATTAATGTCCTCAACAACAAAGCGCGCAATCAAGGCAAGCAATGGGTCGTCTATAATGCACATAACCTTCTCTCAAGATGAGACCTTAGTTTTAAGAGTATAGACGAGCAAATCAGTGTCAGATCTAACATTCCAACAATCAAGCCTTGCTGGCCTCAAACCATCGAACTGCCCGGCTGACAGTTATGTAGTGTACCCCAAAGTACTCGCCTATCTCCCTCATCGTATACGCCCCGCAAAGGTAGGCGCGTGCCATTGCCTCGTGGCGTTGGTCATATCGTTGTTGATATTCCGCCAGTGACAACGCCAGCGACCTTCGGTGGGCTTTCGAGACCTCTCGGAGTGCCTGCGGTTTTGTCTTTGCGCGATGCCGCTCCACGAAGGCCTCATCTCCAAGCAATAGCTGGTGGCGCGCATCCTTCAAGGGACTGGAAACTCCTCTGCCTTCCAGAATGAACTTCCGATACCTCTCAATGGCCTGTTTACGACGCTTTCCAAACTGACTCAACACCCAGTCCGTTTCCAGCCATTGGGGACTCTCATCAAGCCCTGCAACGGCTCGGTAACTGCT
>JBDLIZ010000155.1:0-9942 GCA_039714615.1 Pseudomonadota bacterium
TGTGGCCGCGATCCTCTACGACCCGCGGACCGCGGTATTGATGTCGGTGCCCGTTACGACCTTTGTCGCTATTTCGACAGCCGATCCGGCTCTGACCGTCTTCGCCGCCGGCGCCACGGTGGCCCCGGTGGCATTCGTCTCTTCCGTCTCCAGCCGGCGCCAGCTACGGGTGGCGGTGGCGTTATCCGCCCTGGTGCTGGTGCCTCTCGGGGCATCCGTCTCCTGGCTGTTCCGTGGATACGACACCTACCAGGAAGCGGCTCTTTTCGCTCTCCTTGGTGGAATTCTCGCCGGATTGATCGCCCAGGGTCTCGTCTCGTTCCTGGAGAACCTATTCCGGATGACTACGACTCTGACGCTGCTTGATTTGGTCGATCGTAACCACCCTGCCTTGCGGCTCATCGAGGAGAAATCGCCGGGTACTTTTAACCACTCCATCCTGGTGGGGACGCTTGCCGGCAAAGCTGCGAGGGCTGTTGGCGCCGATCCGCTTCTTGCTCAGGCCGCAGCGTTCTATCACGACCTCGGCAAGACCGAGGATCCCGTCTACTTCATCGAGAACCAGTTCAGTATCACCAATCCCCACGATCAGTTGGACCCTGTCGAGTCGTGCGCGATCATTCGATCCCATGTGACGGATGGGCTCCGGTTGGCGCGCCAATACCGGTTGCCCCCGACGTTTCCGCCGGCATCCGGAGCCATCACGGTACCGGTCTGATGCGGTATTTCTACCACCAGGCTCTTGAGACCAATCCGGATGTCGATCCCCACCTGTTCCGTCATCATGGTGAGAAGCCCAAGCGCAAAGAGATGGCGATTCTGATGATCTGTGACGCGGTCGAAGGTGCGGCCCGCGCCCACGCTCAGGAGCAAGACCCGACGGCAGAGAGCATCGCCAAGGTCGTCGATGCCGTCGTCGGCGAGAAGCTTGATGACGGCCAACTCGCTGAATCCGATCTTACGTTCGGTGATCTCACCAACGTGAAGGCAGCGGTAGTTGAGGCCCTCATCGGCTACTACCACACGCGGGTGCCCTATCCGGGTTTCCCCGGCCCGCAAGCAGAGCGAGCTTGATGGACATCACGTTTGCTGATGAACAGGACCGCCAACTGCATACCGAGCCGCTGATTGAGCTCGCGCGCGTGGCGCTGACCGCGGAAGGTCTCCCGTCGTCCACTCAACTGTCGATTTCCCTATGTGAAATGGAACGGTGCTTTTTTTCATTTCTGCTCGGCAATACATGCATTTCATTTCTTTCTCCTGGATTTTAAATCATCAACCCATTGATCCTCACTGGGAATGTAGGCGGTGATGATTGCGAGATATTCGTCTTTAGGTGAGTGCCATTTGTGAAGACAATAGGGGACAGACCACGGTTTTTCGCGAGACTCACTTTGCCATTGCTCTGCGCTATGCTGGAGTGAATCGCTGGGTCTGGCTTGATTCATTTAATTATTCGCAGGACTACTGATTCACTAGACTCCTTAGCTCAATCCGGCTCACCCCACGTGCAAAAAATCGCGGCCTTTCTCAAAACCCCGCTCTTTGAGTTCTTCGCCGATGAGTTCTGGGGCCCCATGATTGACCACGTAATTAAGAACAAATGGCCGTGGCTCTCGTGACCAAAGCCAGTCCGGTGAAACTACCGGCACACCCTGGAGCCTATTTCCTACCTTCCTGGGATCGATATCCACATACGCGATCGGCTGGCATCCTGCTTCTACCAACAACTTAGAACGCTGGCGGGTCTTGCGCCCCGCCCCCCAGAAAACCACCTTCCGATCACCATCCAGACGTTTATCCAGGGCCAGGTAGCGGACGCGTACCTGATCAAACGCCGGTCGCCGGTAACGGGGATGAGTTCTGGAATGACTGGATGCATCCACCCGCCAATCCAGCAGGATCTCGTCATGCTTACCGATGGAGTAACCCAGATGAATCAGCCGTAACCAGAACTCATAGTCTTCCGGAAACGCCCCGTCCCGATACCCGCCGACGTCCAGCACCACCTGCCGACGCAACATGGCCGACGGATTCGCCAGCGGGGCTTCGCGATAGATTTCATTGGCTATGGCAGCCGGGCTCGCGCAGGCATCCTGCCAGCGTAGGTATTCGCGGCAACCAGGCCCTATTTCGCGCTCCGGAAAGACATGCACCCGGCTACCCACCGCGGCGATATCGGGGTAGGCAGCCAGGTAGTCCTGCTGACAGGCAAGGCGGGTGGGGCGCATGAGATCATCGGCATCCATGCGGGCAACATAATCACCCCGGGCCGAATTGAACCCTGTATTAAGGGCGTCGATTAATCCGCGACCTTCATTGGGCACGATCCGAATGCGTCCGTCGGCGGCAACTCGACCCTGCAGGATTTCGGTGGAACCATCGGTGCAGTGATCATCCACCACCAACAGCTCATAATCGGTAACCGTTTGCCCATGAATCGAGTCCAGACATTCATCCAACGTGCGGGCCGCGTTAAACACGGGCAAGACAATGCTGATACTCACGAGATCAAAAACCTGTTTATATTACGGTCCGGGGACATTAACTCAGCTGGCACAAAGGTTCATACCCATGATGGATCTGCCCCATCACTGCTCACCTTGTGATAGCATATCCAGTCCCGTTCTGGATAGCCAAGACAAACTCCAATGACCGAATCAAAACCCTCTTTCCTCAAGCGGCTCGTACTGGCATGGCGGGTCCTGACTGACGCCAAGTTTGCCGCTAACGTGGCGCATATGAGCGGAATCGAAGCGCCCGCCCCTGGTGGACCGAGGCCTGTCGAGTCCAAACCCGCCCCCGCAATGCTAGAGGAGATCCCCCCTGAATCGGCCCTGCAGATGCTGGGCCTGCTGCAGCAGGAAGGGCGACTGGTGGATTTTCTGCAAGAAGACGTCTCCTCTTTTTCCGATGCGGACATCGGTGGCGCCGCAAGGGTGGTACACGAAGGATGTCGCAAAGCACTACACCAGTATTTCACCATCAAAGCCGTGCGCGATGAGCAGGAAGGCGCGCGTATCACCTTGCAAAAAGGTTTCGATGCCTCGGCCATCCGCCTGACCGGCAATGTCATGGGACAGGCGCCTTTTACCGGCACTCTCGCTCACCGGGGCTGGCGAGCGCTAGAGGTCAAGTTGCCAAAAATCGCCAAAGACCATGATGTCAATGTATTGGCCCCGGCGGAGTTAGAGCTATGAAGCAAGCGCGCTATGCCGTAGGTATCGATCTGGGGACCACGCACTGTGTAATGTCTAGTGTGGATCTTGAGCTCAGTGACCGTGAGGATGTGGTACAGGAAGTCGTCGATATTCCACAGCTGACCGCACCTGGGGCGGTCGAACAACGTCCGGTGTTACCCTCCTTCATCTATCTGCCTCATCCGGACGAATTGGGACCGGGTGAACTGACACTACCCTGGGATTCGCAGCCCAGCCGCGCGGTAGGCGAACTGGCCCGCGGTCTCGGCAGCCGAACACCCATCCGGCTGGTCTCCAGCGCGAAAAGCTGGTTATGTCACCCGGGGGTGGATCGCCGCGCCCCCATCCTCCCGGTGGAAGGTCCCGAGGATGTAGAGCGGCTCTCGCCACTGCAAGCCTCGATAGCCTATATCGAATATCTGCGAGACACCTGGAATCACCAATATCCAGATAATCCCTTGGATGCGCAGGAGGTCATCATCACCGTGCCTGCATCCTTTGATCCCGCAGCCCGGGAGCTCACTGCCGAGGCCGTCAAGGCGGCCGGCATAGAACACTTTATTCTGTTGGAGGAGCCGCAAGCCGCCCTCTACAGCTGGATTCAGGCCAGCCATGGCGGGTGGCGAAAACAGGTCCAGGTAGGTGACATCATCCTGGTGATCGATGTCGGCGGCGGGACCACCGATCTATCACTGATCGCGGTCACCGAGCAGGACGGTTCGCTGGAACTCAACCGGATCGCGGTGGGTGACCATATCCTACTGGGCGGTGATAATATGGACCTGGCCCTGGCCCATGTGGTGCGCAGCAAACTGGCTGCCAAGGGGAAGACCCTGGACATGTGGCAGTTCCAGGCGCTGACCCATGGCTGCCGGGCGGCAAAAGAGACCATGCTGACCGACCCTACGATCGAGGCGACACCGGTGGTGGTCCCGAGTCGAGGCTCCAAACTCATTGGCGGTACCCTGCGTTCCGAGCTGTCGAACGAGGAACTGACACAGAGTCTCGCTGAGGGATTCTTTCCTCAGTCAAAGGTCTCTGAACGTCCCGCATCGCGGACCCGTACGGCACTGACTAAACTGGGTCTACCCTATGCCCAGGATGCCGCCATCACCCGTCACCTGGCCTCCTTTTTAGGACGTCAGCGCCATGCAATCGAGAGTCTGCCAGGGTTTGAAGGCGCAATGCCTGAACATGCCAGTTTTCTGCATCCTACCGCGCTGCTGCTCAACGGTGGGGTATTCAAGTCGCCCGTACTGGCCGAGCGGACCTTGGGCATATTGAACGACTGGTTGGAAGAAGAGCAAGCCCCGCCAGCCCGTCTCTTGGAGGGTGCGAATATGGATCTGGCGGTGGCCCGGGGTGCGGCTTATTACGGTCATGTGCGCCGTGGCCGAGGGGTACGTATCCGCGGGGGTACGGCCAAGACCTATTATGTGGGTGTGGAGAGTTCCATGCCGGCGGTACCCAGCATGGAGCCACCGATTCAGGCCCTGTGTGTGGCGCCCTTCGGCATGGAAGAAGGCACGGAAGCAGATCTGCCACCACAAGAGGTCGGGCTGGTGGTCGGCGAACCGGTTCGATTTCGGTTTTTCGGCTCCTCGGTGCGTCGGGAAGACCAGGTGGGCACGGTGCTTGAGCAATGGTCGCCGGATGAACTCGAAGAACTCGAAGAGATCACGGCCACCCTACCCGCCGAAGACCGTGTCAGCGGCGAAGTAGTACCGGTGCGCTTGCGAGCCGCAGTCACGGAACTGGGCACGCTGCGACTCGAGGCCGTCTCCCATGACAGCGATAAATCCTGGAAGGTGGAGTTCGACGTGCGTGGTGGCGAGGGGCTTTAAAACAGCTTCTGACCATCACCAGCGAATCCCATGAAGGCCTCCCGTTATTTAGTAGGCATCGACCTGGGTACGACCCACACGGTCGTTGCCTATGCCGATACTGACAATACAGCGTCAACCCTCAAACCTCGGCTGTTCGAGATCGAACAACTGGTCGCCCCAGGTGAGATCGCGGCGCGCCCCCTGCTGCCGTCATTGCGCTATCATCCCGCCGCCGGAGAATTGGCCACGGGCGATATCCGGATTCCTTGGGCGGAACCCGAAATGGGACTGTCGCTCCCAGCAGCGATAATGGGTGAACTGGCCCGGGAACTGGGCTCTAAGGTCCCGGGCCAACTGGTCACCAGCGCCAAGAGCTGGCTTTCTCATGCCTCGGTGGACCGCACCGCCCCCATCCTGCCCTGGGGTGGCGTAGAAGGCATCAGCAAGATCTCGCCACTGCATGCCAGTGCGGGCTATCTCGCCTATGTACGCGCGGCCTGGAATCATCGGTTCTCTAACTATCCTCTGGAACGGCAGGACGTGGTGCTTACCCTGCCCGCCTCGTTTGATGAGTCCGCCCGGGCACTCACCGTGCAGGCCGCCCAGCTGGCCGGGTTGCCCGCCGTAAAATTATTAGAGGAGCCGCAAGCCGCCTGTTATGACTGGCTCACCCAACACGGTGACGTACTGGAAACGGCTCTACAAGATATTCGCCTGCTGCTGGTCTGCGATGTAGGTGGCGGGACCACGGACCTCACCCTGATCAAGGTGGGATGGGAGGCTGGAAGACCACAACTGGAGCGCATCGGGGTCGGTGATCATTTGATGCTGGGGGGTGACAATATGGATCTAACCCTGGCCCATGTCGCGGAACAGCGACTGATCGCCAGCGGCGCGCACCTGAGTGCCGCCAACCTGTCTCAGCTGATGCAGCAATGCCGGACCGCGAAAGAGCGCTTACTGACGCCAAACGCCCCCCAAGGGGCAAAGGTCACACTATTGGGTGCCGGGGCCAAACTGATCCGCCGCGCCCGTTCCATAACGTTGAGCCGGGATGAGGTTCAGGCCATGGTAGTGGAGGGTTTTCTACCCCGCATCGATCCTATGGATCGGCCGCGCAAAAGACGATCGGCCATTGTCGAATTCGGCCTGCCCTATGCCGCCGATCCGGCGATCAGCCGTCACGTCGCGGCCTTTCTGGCCGATCACGCCCAGATCGCAAAAGATATCCTGACAGATCACATCTCAACGACCCGCCCCCTCGCCGTGCCCGATGCAGTGCTGCTCAATGGCGGGGTATTTCACAGCCAGCGACTAAGCGGACGACTGCTGGAAATCCTAGCCGAGTGGCGCGGCACGGCGCCGCGAGCACTTCGCAATGACGATCCCGACCTTGCCGTGGCCCGCGGTGCGGTGGCCTTTGGTTTGGCCCTGCGCGGCAAAGGGCTCAGGATCGGCGGGGGCTGCGCGCGCAGTTATTTTATCCAGATAGAAGACCGGCCCGCGCAACAACGCGGTGTCTGCCTGCTGCCGCAAGGAACCCCGGAGGAACGCGAGATACGTCTCAAGAATCGCACCTTCTCGTTACGCCTGCGTCAGCCGGTGCGCTTTCATCTACTCTCCTCTACGCAGGATACACACTATGCGCCTGGCGATGTGGTGGATATCGATCAGGAGCAGTTCACTCTGTTACCGCCCATCGCCACGGTACTTCATAACGAGTCCGAACCCGCGGGCACATTAGAGATCCCCGTGCAGCTGGTGGCCAAGCTTTCGGAAGTAGGGACTCTGGCCGTGAGCTGTGTATCCACCGAGGCGGCGAATCGGCGGTGGAGTCTGGATTTTCAGCTACGTGGTGGAAGGACCGGTCAATTCATCGGCATGGACCATAAACCCCATCCACGACTCGAACAGGCCATGGCAGGCATTGATCGCATCTATGGGCGGCGCCGCAAAGAGGTGAGACCCTCAGCGGTAAAGGGCTTGCGTGTTGACCTGGAAAGGATGCTCGGCAAACGAGACCGCTGGGAGACACCGCTACTACGGGAACTCCTCACCTCGCTCTTGCAAGGCATGCATCGGCGCCGACGCTCGGTAGACCATGAACGCCTGTGGTTCAATCTCACCGGTTATTGTCTGCGCCCGGGCTTTGGCTATCCCCTGGATGACTGGCGGGTGCGGCAATTATGGGCAATCTATAAGCAGGGTGTGCAGTACACCCAAAACGCCCAGGCCTGGTCCGAGTGGTGGACACTTTGGCGGCGCGTGGCCGGCGGCCTTGATGAACAGGCCCAGCAACGGATTTTCAAGGATATTTCCAGCGCGCTCCAACCGCCAAAGACCCGGCAAGCAAAACGCTCGGCAAGGTCCAATAAGCAAGGTAGTGAGGACATGATTAGGCTGATCGCCTCGCTAGAGCGCCTGTCTATCAAGAGCAAGGTGCAGGTAGGGGATCGGTTACTGAAACGGTTGCGTGGACCCGGGGAATCCCCTCAGATCTGGTGGGCCGTAGGACGGATTGGTGCCCGTATACCGTTCTATGGTAGCGTGCACAAGGTCGTACCACGGGAGGTTGTAGCCCAGTGGCTGGAAAAGACCTTCGCCTTGAACTGGAAATCGGTGCAAGCCACCGCCTTTGCCGCCACCTTGTTGGCACGAAAAAGTGGGGATCGGGAACGAGACGTAGATCCAGACATACGAGATCATGTGGTCCAACGGTTGCGGGCTGCAAGGGCCTCGGAATCTTGGATCCGCATGGTAAGCCAGGTCGTCCAGCTCGATGAAGCCGACGAGAGACGTGTCTTTGGCGAATCATTGCCGCCAGGACTGCGATTGATGGAATGAGGGAGTATGGAGTATGGAGTATGGAGTATGGAGTATGAGTAGAGAGTATAGGCAGAATAAAAGCCCTTTCTTGTCGAGCAGCAAAGTACTGAAAGACCACAGAGTTGTCAATCACGGGGGTTATCGGTCAGAAATCGAGGGCTTGTAGCCCTTAAAGCGGAGTGTTTGCCAATAAAAGTGACGAAATTTGGGGTGTCGAGCAGGCGGCGGCCAAAGAGAAATATCGGTTCTGGAGCTGAACCGGATTGATGTGGAGTATTGGTATGAAGTTAAGCCATTTCGAAGATATCGAGAGATCGTGTCGTCGCTCAGGGCGGTGCTCGAGTGGGCAAGCCGAGATGAGCGAGAATTTTGGTAATCACCGCAGGGTCTTCAATAGCGGCGATGATCTTCACAGTGGTCTGGGTGTATTGCTATCACCTCCCCCAGGCAGGCCGGGCTCAGGATCAGCGCAGACACCAGTAATATACCTTTGCTTCTGTTAATACTCTTGTTCAATCGTGCCTTCTCCATCGGGTCTTGCAGGTAAATTGGATGTTCTCATACAGAGTATATATATTTCTCTTTCATCGAAGCGGTGGGCCGGCCCGTCCATATAAGTGAAGTGCAGGGAAGGGAAGGTTGCTTTCAGGAGCAAGACTGTCTAAGTTGTCGTTTCGAGGTGACCGTTACGAATTCGCCACTGCATCATCTAGAGGAGAAATAGCATGTCAAAGAAAACAACTATCCGCCCATTAACCGTAGTGCTGGGTACTGTCTTTACGGTTTCCATGGCAAACACAACCGCCGGCAATGCGGCGGAAAACCCGTTCAGTATGAAGCCGCTTTCCGGCGGGTACACGGTGCTGGCAGAAGGCAAGTGCGGTGAAGGAAAATGCGGCGCAGGTAAAAGCGGCACAGGCAAAAGCAGTGGAGGCAAGTGCGGTATGGGCCGCATGGATGCTGATGGTGATGGCAATGTCACCAAAAACGAATTCATGCAAGGGCACGAAGCCATGTTTGAAAAAATAGATCAGAATGGTGATGGCGTGATCGATCAGACTGAGCGCGGAGCCCACATGATGAAAATGAAGGGTTTCATGAAAGAAGGCAAATGTGGCGAAGGAAAGTGCGGCGGATCAAAATAGCAACAGAAAGGGTTACGACATTGGGTGGGTTTACGGTGACAGTTTGGTTTACGGTGGTTTACGGTGACAGTTTACTAAAAATACTTAATTATCACCCCTGGTTTTCCTTTTGGGTCCGCGCTTTTGGGGTTTTAGTTTTCTGCCTGTCAGTTTCTCAAGCTTTTCAATCCACTGGTCAGAACCCAAGGGACGACCTGTCGTTTCTGACTGGCGAAGCCTCCTGAAAACTGCAGCGTCGTCGTCCTCCTGATCAAGGAAAGCAGCAAAATCCCCATAGCGCTCGAGTACGGGTGCAACCGTGACCAGCTTGTCATCGCGGCCCGAAAGATGAGCGGTAGCACTTGACCAGGGCCAGTCTTGCGCCCGCTCTACCAGCCTGGCGCGAATAGGATTGAGTGAAACATACCGCACCGCATTGGCGAGATGTTCTTCGTCCATCACCACCGAACCAAAGCGCCCTTGCCACAAATGACCGGTGACCCGCATGCGGGCATTAATATATCCAGTATAACGCCGATGCGCATCTGCGAAGGTGCGGCGCAATCCATCTTCAGGCGATTACGCGATTACGATTACGGTGACACTTTACTATTTACCTGTTTATCCATTTCATTACCACCACCCTGCTTTTTCGGTCGACCACGACGGGCTGGTCGCAGGCGACGCTTCAGTTCCTTATCCAAAGAAGCGAGCGCTTCGTCGCTCATCAGCGGACGACCGACCGTCTGGCCCTTCGTTAGCGCAAGTTCCAATACCGGGTCAACATCGCTTTCCAGGAATTGCGAAACATTGTCGATACGCTCGAGTAATGGTTTGACTTTCACGAGTTCATCGTCACGGCCGGATAAGTGCGCTCGGGTGCTCGACCAGCGCCAGTCGGCGGCGGTTGCGGCGAGGTTGGCTTTAACCGGGTTCATGGCCACGTATCGAAACGCCGCCATCAGA
>JBDLIZ010000156.1:0-9933 GCA_039714615.1 Pseudomonadota bacterium
AAAACGCGGTGCAGCAATCATCAAGGCCCGCGGCGCATCATCGGCGGCCTCGGCGGCCTCGGCTGCGATAGATCACATGCGAAGCTGGGCCCTGGGCACCCAGGAGGGTGATTGGACCAGCATGTCCATCCCATCCGACGGCAGCTATGGTATTGAAGAAGGCATCATTTACTCCTTACCCGTGACCTGTAAAAACGGTGCTTATGAAATCGTCAAAGACCTCGAAATCAACGGCTTCAGCCGGGAGAAAATGCGCTTAACCGATCAGGAACTGCGCGAGGAACAAGACGCCATCAAGGATCTGCTCTGATATCGAACCCCTTGCGGAAATGAGAAAGGGCCACGCTCACGCTGTGGCCCTTTGGGCACCGGCCATTGCGCATTCCTAAGCAAGCTGGCGAAAGGGCTTTATCTGATAGGGTACTAATTCTCACCCCGCACGGTAAACACATCACAAGGCGCGACCCGTACCACACCCGTGGCCGTTGAACCGCCCAGCAGATCCGTCAGGCCATGCCGGCCGCGCGCTCCGAGGACAATCAGGTCGATGTCATGACTCTCGACGAACCTCACGATTTCCGTCTTGGCAGAATGGTGACTCAATACGACTTCTTTTGCGGCGTCTTTTATACCCACCCGTGCAGACAAGTCAGTCAAATCCTTTTCGGCGCGATCGATCAAGAACTCCTTGGGTTCCATCTGCTCATGAGACATGTGGTAATGTGAGAGATGCTCCGGAAAACGCTCCACAACATGAAGCAAGGTCACTCGCGCTCGATAGCATTTGGCGAGCTCAATCGCCTGCCCTGCGGCCATTTCACTGATTTTTGAAAAGTCGATGGGTACCAGGATGTGCTTATATGTATGCATGGATGGATTCCTCTTACGTTATGATCACCTAAGTCCGACAGGCTCCTAAGTGCTCTATCAATGTAAGTGTGCGAGTTCAGTTAGCTTATCAACGTTCACGGCAAGGCGCGCCTGGCAGATAATGGCCATTCCCTTATCAAGAGGCGCAACGCCGTCCGTGGGCGTTGACAAGCTAACCCAAAGGGCGACCCTGTGGTGTCCCGCCGCGGCGTTCCAGTGCTCGACAAGGTGATAGGACATTGCCTTCGCACTGCGCCTTGCTGCGAAACACCACAGGGTCGCTGAATCCGTAATTATTACATTGATAGAGCACTAAGCTTGACGCCCCATATTCAAACCTCAATCACATGAAGGGCAAGACCCAGATGACCACCATCAGAAGGTAGCAGATGACTAGCGAGATAAGAACATAAGGTACACTGTAGCTCAGAAATTCCTTGAGTGACCACTTTTTACCATCCTCTTTCTCTCCCATGCTCAAGGCCACATACAAGGCAGGCGCACCCGCGATCGTCAGGTTGCTCCCAAGGGTGCCGGCCCATACCAGGGCCCAGTACAGGGGCCATGGATTAGCGCCGTTGTTTTCACTCAATTCACGGATAACATAGAGCAAGGTGAGGATATAGGCATCATGTTCCACCAGGCCGACGATCGGTGCCGTTACCCAATACAGTATACTGATTCCCAATAGCAGACTCTGTTCAATATAGGGGGTGAGCCAATTGGCGATGAACTCGAGCATATGAGTATGTTCGAGCCCCCCCACCAGGACAAAGAGCGCGACGTAAAAACCGATGGCCTTCCAATCCAGCTCAGCCAGCATACCCTCCAGATCCGGGGGATCCAGTCGCCAGGCCCTGCCAAAGACCTCAAAGATAAGCACCAGCGCCAAGGCTCCGCTAAAGGCGATGTATCCCAGCTTGACCCCCAGATACTGCCGCAGCGACATCGCGAGGATGGTCAGCAGAAAGACCACACACACGACCATGGCAAAGCGCTTGTTTTTGATAAAGGGCTCGGCGTCTTGGGATTCTGCGCGCAGACTTAGATCAATGGAATTGCTTAATGAATACGTGCGGCGAAACTTGAAGTAGAAAACGACGACCACCACCAGATAGGTAAGGGTCAATATCGGAAAAGAAGATGGCCGTCCAGAATGCCAGAGGAATCCGGAAAATTCAACACCTGACACACTGTGCAGCATCTGCGGAGGAAGATCTCCCAGAAGAAGGGCGGTACCCATGAAGTTCGAACATAGACCAATAAAAAGAATGGCGCCGGTTGCTTCGAAATTGTGCAGCTTCCTGATATGGAAGATCACGGGGGCCAACATGAGAACTACTACGACATTATCGATGAACATGGAGACAAAACCCGACAACCCCCCTATCAAGGTAACGAATAAAGCAACATTGCCTCTAGACAATCGTAAAGTGAAATCTCCGAGATACTCTGGAATTCCCGTTTTCCCGAAATAACCCGCAATCAACCATATACTGACCAGGATCATAATGACGTTCCAATCTACGAATTGGAAGGCCTCCACCTCCGTCATACTGCCAGCCATGATCATAACGACGACCCCGAGCATGGCGGCGACAACGCTGTCGATCCAGCGAAAAATGATCAGACCAATGGTTATCAGAAAGATAATCGTAGTGATCGTCTGGATGGGTTCCATCTGATTGCGCCCCCCAAGGCTTTGTCTGTTGAGAAGATGTTGCTTTAAAACTTCGCAGGTGAGTGCGAGGCAAGACATTAATTGGACACCAAGCAGATAACGACCAAGCTCACCGGTGGCAATGCAGCGCAGCGGAATTGCCGTCTAGTGTGGCGCCTTGTTAGCTGCTTACGCTCGCCTTGTACTTTAATCTCCTTTCAGAAATTCCAAGCTCTAACTGACCAGTTAATGAAGGTAATTGAACTTCAGCCCAGCTTTGATATCGATTAAGCTCGCCAAGCTCTTTCGCCACTTCTTTTATTGATAATCTTCGCAGCACCTGCACTGTAATCGGGCGTTTCTCATCCCAAAACATCATTGACTCAAGAAATTCAATGACAGGAATAGATGTGACCAAGCGATAAATAAATTTAGCTTCTTGTTCAGAATCGAAAGACAGAAAATTTACAGTGTCATCAAATGCAACAGTTTTTCCATCCAATGGCCCGACAAGATTAAACTTCAATTTCTTGTATAAACCTGATATTGCAATTTTCCATTGCTTAAAGGAGTAAGGCCCTATACCGAATACAGAAAAGTCTGGTTTGTTTTTGTAAATTGAACTTCTTCTTTTATCCAGATACTCCCTGTGTTCAATTAAGTATTTCCAGGTGTTTGGGGCAAACTCTTTGATTTGTAAAGTATCTTCACCAACAGATTTTTGGGTTATCAATACTACTTTTCTATATGAATTGGTTCTTCCGTTCCCAACATCCGAACTTTTCAGCAGTGGGTATATGTAATGTTCTTCACACTTGATGATTTCATCAATCCCATTTTTGTAACCATCTTTGAACGGTTCTAATTCCATAATTTTTGAACAATCATGCTTGATTCCAGAACGCCAGATATACCGTGGGTCTTGTCCTTTCAAATGCCTCCATTTTTCGTAATTATCAACATCACTTACAATGAACCCATCTCGCTCGCCAATAATATGCGAAGGTTTAACTGAATCTAATGATTCATAAACTTCACAATCAGCATTAGTAGTATCTGTTGTTAGAACAAAAAGACATGCCTCCACCGAGGCATCAAAGTGCAGCTTTGCATCGATTGGGTAGATATGCCCAAAGAATCGTTGTTCTGTGCCCTGTCTAACTTGTCGCATGACTTTACGCGCAACGGCATACTTGCATAGAAATGCTATTGCGCCTTCACGCTTTGAGAGCCAATTAACATGCTGCAATAGCATCCATTCTGAAATATCAAAATTTCCTGAACCCGTAATAGCTTCAATGCCTTTCCGGTTTTGAAAATTAGACTTTTCGGGTAGGTTTTTACTATTGAGAATACCCAGTTCACTACTTGTGACCCAAGGTGGATTGCCGATAATCAGGATAAACCCATGTGATTCAGACAGAGTTTCCTTCCAGTCAGTATTAAAAAAGTCCGCTTCGTTGACTACTACGCGGTTTGTTGCAGAAATATTCGCCAGAGAACAAATAGCGTTGCTAACATACTCAGAATTAATTTCAAAACCAAGAATACTAGAACTCTCAAACCCTTCGTATGCGGCCAAAACGAACGCACCTTCCCCACAAGTGGGTTCAATAATGACATCAGGATTTATGTCATGATTTCGCTTTAGAACTTCGACAACTTGTCTTGCAAGACCAATAGGCGTCTGAAAATCACCGTATTGCCGTTTATCAATTGACTTTTTTGCCATTTTTAACGAACTTTTGAGATGCCTGAAACCGTTCCGGCTTTTTGAATAACTCTACCATACTGAAGCCTCCACTGAAGGTCGTTCGATTCATATACGAAAACGAGCAAATGATAATCAAGACCAAATATCTTCTGAGACGCGGATTTGAAAGGGCATGATGACTGCGGCTGCTTAATACTGGTTACTTTAATATCGACCCCAAGACCAGGAAGATCTATTCCAGATGCGGAATTACCCTGTTCATACTCGTATATCCCAGCGAGGGTAGGCAGTGAATTTATGCCCAAGGTAAGTTCCAACAGCTTTGCCATCAGTTACACCATAGAGAGAAGGTTTATCATAAGTGGTCTCTAATCTTTGCAAATTTTACAGCTTCATCTTTCATCAATACGGGTCAGCCAGCCTTTGCAGGTGGCGCGGAAGTATTCGACAACTTCCGATGACCCACGGATAGAGACCGGGAACTTGTGCGTTTGCTTAGGAGGGCGCCCCTGGCGCACCTTGAAAGCGGCCCGAACCTCCTTTTTGGTCACGGGCAAACCGTTGATCTTTGGCATGGCCTGGTCGAAGAACTCACCAGAACGGGGTCAAATAGGTCGAACCCTAAAACTAAGCATACCCCAGATAAACCCCATCGAACCGCTGAACATTGCAGCAAGGTCCCACATGCTGACATAGAACCTCTCAGTGATGGTAACGCGCTTTTCAGGGGACCCAAGTTTCGCTGGAACT
Organism: Pseudomonadota bacterium; assembly: GCA_039714615.1. Classification (GTDB taxonomy): domain Bacteria; phylum Pseudomonadota; class Gammaproteobacteria; order JAAEPA01; family JAAEPA01; genus JAAEPA01. The sequence continues at coordinate 4,995 of JBDLIZ010000156.1, forward strand.
ACCCGCCGTACCCAGGCATCGGTTTGATGGGCAATTAGAACCTTGTTCCAGGTGACAATTTCCTGATCCGCAAGATCAGTCAACAGCAGCAAGGTGCCGGCATTGACCGTGATAAGCACCGGAGTATCCTTTGAAGGCTCGGAATGGATGCGGGTACCGTCTTCCATTACCCGTACGAACAGATGCCTGGATTGAATTATCTTTTTGTCCCAGTGCGCTAGGAAATCCATGGAGAAAGGCATGACCAGGATGTAGATCGCTAAAAAACCGATACAAAAACCATACATCCCTTTCAATAGTTTATAAATTATGTGAGGTATGCTGTGTATATGGAACACCCAAATCCCCGCTAATACGGTAACTGCGGTCAATGCGGCGACAATAGAAGGATACTGGTGCAGTAGCAGACTGGGGTTTAATGACAACAGGGCCAGCGCCTCATAATCAGCAATAATATAACGTAAATATTTAAGATAAAGAAAATAACCGATACCTATGCTGACGATGGTATAGATAAGGATATCAATCTTGTCACGGGTACTGATAGAAAGAAACAAACGAGGCTCAATGTCATTGACTAGGTTCCAGTGGTTTCTCCATTCGCAGCTAAACACCGAGATCAGCTCCTGCTTACCCTTGGGTACGAAACCTTGCAGCTCGTTAAGCTCGTAGCACTCAGCATCCAACGCCCCCACCGTGCTGCCCGTTAATAGGATTTCGTCCCCTAAGCATCGGCTCTGTATCTTTGCCGCGACATTTACCACGTCCCCGAAAATGTCGCTATGCTCAACGATACCGGTGCCGGTATGGATTCCGATGCGAACACTGAAGGTAACCCCCCCTTTTTGACTGCGAGCCTGGGAAAGGATCTGTTGGATACCGATAGCCGCGTTGACGGCACCATCAGGCGTTTTAAACGATGCCATGATCGCATCACCGATCGTTTTTATAATCTTGCCACGAAATCGTTTAATGACCGGAAACAACAGTCTGTTGTGTTGATCCACCATTAAACGGCCATCGACATCGCCCAATACATCCCAATGCAGGGTTGAATATTCGATATCCGTAAAAAGGATGCTTACCTGCTGCCTTGAATCGGCGATCTGCCGGGCAATACTCTCGGTAAATTTGATATGGGGTGTTTCTGACATGCTACATATCCCGCTCAATCCCATTCATTCAAGCCTTCCGTCCCGTTGCTTCTTATAGAGCCGCTCCAACCCTGCCACGGTATTCACCGCTTCTCGATAGAACATATGCCTCAGTAGTAGGGGACCGATCAATGGAGGAATCCAATAATCCGGCTCCAAACTGGCATCAAACAACAAATAGGTTCCACCCTGCCGCTTACTGAGTTGCCACTTGGCAGACCCTCCATTGAAATCGCTGCCATGGGGGATAAGCCTTGCAGTGAGGAGTCCATCCTCTCCACGATACATATCCTGAGTCTGCTTCAGATCCTTGCAATAAAATAAAACACATAACCGTGTGATCATCTCAATACGGTGTGCATGCTCATCATACTGTTCGATCACCCGACTCTCGATGATCGACGGATTTATCCTGCTCAGATTGGCATAGTCGGTTAACAAAGCATATACGGATTGCGGCGGGGCCTCAATTTGAGCCTCGATCGCGATATCATAAATAGCCGCATGCCGATGCACGCGAACTGAGATGACTTCCCCTCCATTGACCACTGGGACTAGTGCCGAACTGCACAACAGCGATAACCATACCCACGTCTGGGCGCATAAGCGATTTGCCATAATCAAATCCGAATGCGGTTGAGTATACTCGTCACGGATGGGTTTTCGAATGTAAAATGGCCTGAGAGCTTGTGAATAGATCCCCCCACGGCTGCGGGCGTTCCTGAACGCGCCTGGCCGCGTTGCGGGTCCCCCAATATCTGGTCATGTAGAACTCGCCACACTCCCAGATATTGGGACTCCCGCGCCTTGCCAGACACGTCCAGGAGCACCCTCGCTTCGCGTGGAGATTTATTCACAAGCTCTGAGTTATGATTGCAATATTTCCAAGGCTGTTGCAATGATCCGAAAAGATCAGAGCTGATTGGCATCTTTGCATATATTGAACACCGGATTAAGAAGTTGTGCATATGTGAGTGCGATCACTTGCAAAATCTAGATAATAGGCTAAGTATTGCACTATTCGTCAGCTATAACTTGGTGATTGCTCTCCTTTATAGTGGCAGCCTCTCACGGATTTGAGACAATCTTCAGCCACTTGCAGATCGAAAAAGAAGTAGCTGATCGGATAAATATTGTGGAGAAAATTAATGCTCGAGATTGAGCGGTTGATCGATACCAATGGAAAGTTAATCAAGCAATTGCGTGAGGGCGGCTTGGGTGCACTGGATGAGGTGTTAAATACCACTCGCAAGACGGCTGCCACCTACCGCTATACTTACGATCGTTACCTTCAGTATTTCCGAGATAAACCTGCCAGCGAGGATCTCACTGAGCAAGACCTGTATGTTGGATTTGGATTCGCATACAGTTGGATGGCTACCATTAAACAGTTAAACCCAAGGACCGAAATCATCGATTCCGCGGTAGATTCACTCAATAAGGTACGCTCGATGCATCCTACCGACCTAGCCCCTAGCAAGATCAAGGCCGGTGAAATTCCAAACGATGAGATCCTTAAGGTGCAAAGGATAATTGAACCTATCAGACAGTTTTTAAGCTCGGTCACTGGTTCATCCAAGCTGCTACATTTCGTCAATCCCGGCGTATTCCCTATTTGGGATGCAACGATCCACGGGTACTGTGACAAATTTCGCCTTAAGAGCACCTCTGACAGCCTTCATCGCTATGTTAAGTACACATACAATGTCCATAGTTTGATCAACGATGCCAGCTTCAATAAAATGATCTATCACCCCCTAACCAAGGTTCTAAGCCAAGCCCACGAAGCGGTGAGAGAGCAATATCGCATACCAGATACCATGACTAAGGTCCGTAGCGCTGAATTTGTCATGTTTTTCGGAGGCCGTATAGAGCGCATTCAACAGACCCCTACATTTGGCCAAAAGAAGGCTTTGAAGCAAGGTCGAAAAATGCGAGCGACCCGTTAAAAATGGATGCATGTCGTTATAAAGTACCCCGCCCTGCCGCTACATTTTCGCTGACCAGCGCTGAGATCTCAGAACGACTCCGCAGAAATATTGCTACAACGGTTCCCGAAAACCATCGCCCCTTGTCTCCCAGTAGTTCTTCATCGGTGCCCGCTGCCGTGCTGATACCTATGGTCACGATTAACAAGGCCTGGCATCTACTGTTTATCCGCCGTGCAGATAATGACAAAGATTACCATAGTGGTCAGGTGGCCTTTCCAGGGGGGCGACACGAGACAGATGATTTAAGTATGGAGAGCACGGCCTTGAGAGAGGCCTGGGAAGAAGTAGGATTAAGGCCCACCGATGTGCATATACTCGGACATCTAAAGGACCATGTCAGTACTACCAGCTATCGGATCCGACCGATAGTGGGCCGCGTTCCGTGGCCCTATCCTCTGCGCATTGATAAAAAGGAAGTGAGTCGATGTTTTACCATTCCTCTCGATTGGCTAGCAATGCCGGATAATCGAGAAACCCGCCATCGGCGTTTCTCCCGGCAACAATCCCTCATCCCAGTTATCTATTTTCGCGACTACGAGGGTGAGATGCTATGGGGCGCTACAGCGAAAATCACTGTTGAGTTGATCGATACACTCATGAAATCAAAAGTGTAACCGCCTTCCTTCATCTGCTACCGGATTTAATATCAACGACGACACGACCCTTAATCTTTCCGTTCAATACCCTCTCGAACACCCCGGGAAGTTGTTCCATCGAAACGGTGTCTGTGACGATACTGTCGAGATGTCTAGGATACATGTCACTGCCCAGCTTTTGCCAAACACGCATGCGCCACTGGCGAGGGCAATTGACCGATGATATCCCCAAGAGGCTGACACCTCGAAGTATAAAGGGCATTACCGTAGTCTTGAGATCGACCCCCGCGGCCAGACCGATACTGGCGATGTTCCCCCAGGGATTCACCGTGCGGGTAATCCAGGAAAGTATATCTCCGCCCACGCTGTCTATAGCCCCGCCCCACTGTGCAGGTTCTAGGGGATGGGATTCCAGATCCAGACTCCGGCGATCCAAGACACGGTCCGCACCAAGGGATAGGAGATACGGCGTAGCATCGGTTTTACCCGTTAGCGCAACCACCTCATATCCCAGACCGTTAAGCAAACTGATGGCGAAACTGCCCACCCCGCCGGTAGCACCGGTGACCAGGACGGGACCCAGCCGGGGGGCCTGGTGATTGTCTTGCATGCGCTCAATCGCCAGGGCGGCGGTAAAACCGGCCGTACCGATGACCATGACCTTAAAGGGATCCAAGCTATCAGGGATCGGCACCACCCAGTCGGCGGGAACCCTGACCCTCTCGGCATAGCCGCCGTCGTGCCGCTCACTGAGGCCACAACCGGTGACCAACACTTGGTCCCCTATTTGAAAGCGGGCATCCGTACTGGACATAACCCGTCCAGAGACATCGATGCCGCCGACCAGCGGAGAGCGTCGAAGAATCTTGCCCCTGCCGGTACCTGCCAGTGCATCCTTGAAATTCACACTGGAATAAAACGCCTCGATGACAACCTCTCCCGGGGAAAGGTCATCCAGAGTAAGTTCCTCGACGCCCGCACGATAGGCATTGGCATCGGCATGGATCCTAAAAGCACGAAATTTGTTCATGATGAGCCACCCTGAATTTAAGTACGATGTCTGTTTAGACTTTAAGTTTAAACCAAGTTGCGCAAGATCTCTCTGGCCTGTAGCTCGGCCCTTTGAATATCCGCATCCAGATAACACATGTGTCCCATCTTTCTACCGGGACGGGCTTGACGCTTCCCATAGAGATGC